>DULZ01000028.1 GCA_012840125.1 Clostridia bacterium
GGAAGCGGCGCCGCCGCACCATGACAGGACCCTACTGTGCATTCATGGTGCCGGCGGCAACAGCCGCCACTGGGCCTACCAATTAAGCCTGGCCGGAGAATTGAACATCCGGATCATCGCCGTTGATCTGCCGGGGCATGGCCGGTCTGAGGGACGGGCTTTAACCACGATCAAAGAGTACAGTTTATTTATACAAGATTTGACCCGGTTGTTGGAAATTGAACGCGTATCCTTGCTGGGGCATTCCATGGGAAGTGCCGTGGCTTTAACTGTCGCCGCCGGCAATCCGGCCCTGGTGGAAAGCCTGGTCTTGATCGGTACCTGCAAGCAGTTTAGAGTGGCTCCCTGGCTGCTCGACAGTCTCAAGAAAGGGGAGAGGCCCGTTTCCTTTGTAGAAATGGCTTACCACCGGCAGGTAGATCCCCGGATCTTGACAAGTGCCAAGGAGGAGTTTGCCCGCATACCCGTCGAAGTCTTGCTCACAGACTTCCTGGCTTGCCAGGCTTTTGATTTTGAACACCGGGAACCTGGCCTGAATGTCAACTGCCTGCTGCTCTTCGGAGAACAGGACCGGTTAACGCCCGTGCAGTATGTACAGTCCCTGGCTGCTTTGCTGCCTAACCACCGGTTAACCGTTATTCCTAAAGCAGGCCACATGGTGATGATTGAGCAGCCTGATGCAACTAATCAAGCCATTTACAGCTTTTTGTCCTAAACTTGGAGCACTAAGTCCGGACATCTATGGAATGGATGGAAACTTGGGGAAATTTTGGTATATAATAAATGAGAGAGGACGAGATTAGTGAATCCTTATAGAGCAGTGCTGTTTGATTTCGACGGCACCATTATGGATACCACCGCGTTAATCATTGAATCTTTTAAATACACCGTTCGCAAACACCTCAATTACGAGATTACACCGCAAGAAATATATCCATCATTTGGCATACCTTTAATTACGGCCCTGGAAGACTTGGCTCCGGGCCGGGGAGAAGAACTCATCAAGACTTACCGGGAATTTAACCTGGCGAATCATGATCGCATGGTGAAGATGTTTGATCAGGTGCCGGAAACCCTAACTGCCTTAAAACAAAGGGGATATAAAATAGGGCTTGTGACTTCCAAGGCCAGGCATTCTTTGAATAAAGGGCTGGACCTTTATAACTTGCACCCGTATTTTGATGCCATTGTTGCCATGGAGGACACCAACAACCATAAACCCCATCCAGAGCCGGTCCTGCATTGTTTACGCTTGCTGGAAACAGCACCAGAGCAAGCTCTTTACGTAGGGGATAGCCCCCATGACATCAAATGCGCCCATGCCGCCGGTGTGAAGGCTGTAGCTGTCCGCTGGTCTTATCTCTCGTGGGACAGCATTTTGGCTGAAAACCCGGAGTTCGTGATTAATTCTCTGGATGAATTAATCACTATCGTAACAGGAACAGATAACTCCAACTGACTAGGATGAAGAATAGAAGGGAGGAGTTACCTTGAATATCGGTTTTTTCACCGACAGCTATCGACCTTATACCAGCGGTGTCGTGCGTTCCATTGAGACATTCACCAAAGAACTAAAGCAATTAGGCCATCAGGTTTATATTTTCGCTCCTCAATATAAAGACTGTGAAAGAGAACCGGGGGTTTTCCGCTATTTATCGGTTCCATCACCAACCAACCAGGATTTTACCCTGGCCATTCCCATTTCCCTGAGAACCCGCCCCCTGGTAAGGAAGCTTAAACTGGACATCATCCATGTCCATTCCCCGTTCATGATGGGGCGTTTAGGAGCTCATGTGGCTCGCTCGGAAAGAATTCCTTTAGTTTATACCTACCATACCTTATACGACAAATACGTTCATTACGTACCTTTTGCCCAGGAGCTGTCCAGCAAAGTAGTGCAGAGAATCGCTACCGATTTCAGCAACCGCTGCGACTTAGTCATCGTACCCACCCGGGTCATTGGTGACGTCATCCGCCAAAACGGGGTAAGAACACCCATTGAAAGTATTCCTACCGGCATTGAGGTCAAAGACTATAAAGACGGCGATCCCGCCTGGCTGAGACGTACTTTCCGCATCCCGCCCCATGACCGTGTACTGCTCTTCGTAGGCAGGATCGGGCAGGAAAAGAATATTGAATTCTTGATCAGGTCCTTTAGGTTAGTACAGCAGCAAGTACCGGATACAACTCTCGTCTTGGTAGGAGGAGGGCCCCAGGAGCAGGAACTCAAAGAACTGGTGGTTTCCCTCGGTCTGCGAGACAAAGTTGTCTTTACCGGCACTTTGGAGAAAAAGCTGGTAGTCAATTGCTACTTGGGTGCAGACCTGTTCGTCTTTGCTTCCGTTACGGAAACCCAAGGACTGGTCATTGGGGAAGCGAAGGCGGCGGGACTGCCGGTGGTGGCCATCGATGCCTTTGGCGTAAAAGAAATGGTGACCCATGAACGTTCCGGTTTCCTGTGCCAGCTCAACGAACAGGAATTTGTCAACCGCATTATCACTTTACTAGAAGACCATGACTTATACCGGCAAATGTCAGCCACCGCGTTGGAAGAAGCCCAGTTGATCACCGCCGAAGCCTGCGCCTGGCGACTGGTGCAGGCATACCAAAGCATCATCCGGGCAAATAAGGTAGTGGGATATTAAACTCGGGCAGGGTAGAGCCTGCCCGTTTGGCTTGCCGTGGATAACCTGCTGGAGCATACCACATGCCGTCTTGCCGGGTAACAAAGAATTTTTTGCGTTTGTCAACCGGCTGAGCACAACCGGAAAAGCCACGGACAGCAATACTTAAATGCTTTTAAAGGCCTTAAAATGAGCTTCAACACCCGTCAACTTGAAACCGGAACGGTGCAGTCGCCGGTTTCTCGGTTCTTTGATATAAGCTGTTTCGGTTCCGGACCTTCCCCGGTAGGGGGTGGGGTGAGGAGAAAAGCCCCCAGGTTCGTTTTTCCATGCTTTCTTTAAAAGTTTACATAATATATATTATCGGAAGTTATCTAAAACCCTGTTGCAGGCAGGAGGAGGCTGAACTGCTGCCAGCCCACCGTAAACCAAGGTACCGTACCCAGCCTGGTAAACACTTTGTATCTATACTATTAAAAAGGAACTAGACATGCCCATAGGGCTTACCCCTTATATGCACATCCTGCCGGGTAAAACACCCGCAGGCAGCAAGACGCAGTTGGGGTTGCAACCTGGAGACATCATCAAAACACAGCTATTGACCCTGACCGTGGTGTTCCGGTTAAAACCTGGTGGTGTCTTGTGGTCCAACGGTCATGGGCCCTGCCGCTCCTGCGGGCAAAAATAAAAACACATCCCCTGCTAAGTTTACATAACACAAGAGAGCAGGGGATGTGTTTTTTGCATTGTTTATTGTTCCAGGGGAATTAATAACACTTGTCCCGGGTAAATATACTCGCTGGGCGCCAATCCATTCGCTTCTTGAATGCGGTTAATGGTAACCCGCACATCTTCTTTCGGGCGCCTGTATTCCATGGCTATTTTCCAGAGAGTATCTCCTTCCCTAACCACTATCTCTTGCCATGGCGCCTGGGAGGCCGCCCTAACCTTATCGTTCGCTGTTACGGTAGGCCCTATCCACCATAACGCCAGCAGCACCAGTACTACTAACCACACTGGCCAGGTATGCCTATTTCTTTTCCTGATCAGCCTTTTTCCGGCCATGTTACCTTCCCCTTTCGAACATACGTTTCACGAACATACGTTCTAAGGGTATTATAACAAAGCATATGTTCTAGATCAAGTACAAAAAACGAACAAATGTTTGAAACAGCCGGGGAATATGATATAATATAGAACAAACGTTACATGGACGGAGGTTATCCATTATGTACGAAGACCTGTCCCAGCGCCAGGTAGAGATTCTTCACTACATCCAAAAAGTTACCCGGGAAAAGGGCTATCCTCCTTCCGTCAGGGAAATCGGCCAAGCTGTAGGCCTTAGCTCCAGCTCTACAGTGCACGGCCACCTGGCCCAATTGGAAGCTAAAGGCTACATTCGTCGGGACCCTGCCAAACCAAGGGCCATTGAAATACTGGATACCGATGGTTTCCCGGAGACCCAGCCCCTGGTTCAGGTACCGCTGTTGGGAAGGATCACCGCCGGCAATCCCATCCTGGCCACCCAGCATATCGAGCAAATCGTCCCCCTCCCCTTCGACCTGGTGCGTACCCAAGATGTTTTCATGTTGTCCGTCGTGGGAGACAGCATGATTGAAGCCGGCATCTACGATGGCGACTATGTCATTGTCAAGCAGCAGCCTACGGCGGAAAATGGGGATATTGTGGCTGCCATGCTTGATGATGAGGCTACCGTAAAGCGCTTCTACAAAGAAAAGGACTGTATTCGCCTGCAGCCGGAGAATCCAAAATACTCCCCTATCCTCACCCGGGAAGTAACTATTCTGGGAAAGGTTATCGGCCTGTACCGCCGCTTGGGCTAGAGAGCCAGCAAGCCTTGCTTCACCATATGATCGATGGCGGTCAGGAGCCCGGCTTTGATATAGGGATAAGCCAGTCCACCCTGCAGGAACACTGTATAGGGTTCCCTAAGGGGGCCGTCAGCACTCAACTCAATAGATGAACCCTGGATAAAGGTTCCTCCCGCCATAATCACCACATCTTCATAGCCAGGCATAGGGGCCGCCTCGGGCGTGATGTGGGAATCCACGGGGGAACCCTTTTGCAAGCCCTGGCAAAAAGCCACGAGCCGTTCTTTGGACCCAAGAGTAATGGCTTGTATGATGTCCGTCCTTTCCTCATCCCAATGGGGTTCCACGGAAAACCCCAGTTCGGAAAACAACTTGGCGGCTAAAACAGCTCCCTGGAGGGCTTCTGAGACAATGAGCGGTGCCAAGAATAATCCTTGAAAATATAGTCTCTTGCCTCCCAGGGAACAGCCCAACTCCCCCCCTAAACCCGGAGCCGTCAGCCTGTGGGTTATTCTTTCCACCAGTTCAGCTTTGCCGGCGATATAACCACCTGCCGGTGCAATACCACCGCCGGGATTCTTGATAAGAGAACCGGCAATAACATCGGCCCCTACTTCAGGGGGTTCCAGTTCCTCCACGAATTCCCCGTAACAGTTGTCTACAAAACAGATCACATCGGGTTTTAACCCTTTCACATGATTAATCAAATCCTTGATCTCCTTGATGGATAGGGATGGCCTTAGGCTGTAGCCGCGGGAGCGCTGAATAGCCACCAACCGGGTGCGCCCGGTGATCGCCCTTTCAATCCCATCGAAATCCGGTTTGCCCCCAACTAAAGGCACCACCAGGTGCTTGATGCCCCAGTCTCTTAACGAGCCATCCCCTTGGTGACGGCCGTCCACGATCTTAACCAAAGTATCATAAGGTTGCCCCGTAATAGATACGACCTCATCCCCGGGCCGGAGCAGCCCGTATAAACACAGGGCGATGGCATGGGTACCGGACACAATTTGGGGCCGTACCAGGGCTGCCTCGGCACCGAATACCCGGGCAAACAGGCTGTCCAGGACATCCCTGCCCACATCCCCATATCCATATCCGGTACTTTCTTGGAAATGATAGTCGCTGACTTCCAATGCTTGAAAGGCCCTCAGCACCTTAAAATGGTTCTTTTGGGCTCCCCGGCGCACTCGATCCAGCATGGGGCTGATGCTTTTTTCTAAGTCATTTGCCCAGGACCATATCTTATCGCCGCAAAATCCGCTGCTGTAGTCCTTACCGCGTTCCGTCAAAACACGATCTCCCCTTTGCTTAAAACTATTCTGCAGCTTTTCTCGCTATGGTGGATACATGTTTTTTCTCCGGTATTTCTACCTCCGAATGATTCTCCCCCGCTAAATCACTTTTGCGGATCATCATTAGTTCTTCCCTGGTCAACCTGGGTTGGTTGACTAATCGCACCGCCTGGCGCCGGATGGCTTTCTCGATCATGTTTCGTACCAGGCGCCCATTGCCTGCTTTTGCCTGTCCTTGCAGTATGGCCCGGCGTAAGCTTCTCTCCAATTCATCCCAGGCCTCTTCTTCCAGCAAGTATTGCCGTTGGTCCAGCATCAACCTGGCTATGGCCAGCAATTCCATAATGGTGTAATCAGGAAACTCTATCTGGAGTGGAAAACGAGACTTTAACCCCGGATTGGAAGACATGAATACCTCCATTTCATGGGTATACCCCGCCAGGATGACAATCAAGTCTTCCCGCCAATCCTCCATGTATTTCACCAGCATATCCGTGGCCTCTTTCCCGAAATCCCTGTCGCCCCCGCGGGCCAGGGAATAAGCCTCATCAACAAATAGAATACCTCCGGCGGCTCTTTTCAACTGTTCCTTGGTCTTTTGCGCCGTATGGCCGATATACTCCCCCACCAGGTCGGCCCGGTCTACCTCGACCAAATGTCCCTTGCTTAGTACTCCTAATTCCTTGAATAGCTTGCCGGCTAACCTGGCCACGGTGGTTTTTCCGGTGCCGGGTCCACCTTTAAACACCATGTGCAATGTCATCGGGTCCGAGAATAATCCTTCTTGTTGTCGCTGCTTTTGAATCTGCACATAGGCGGCAATCTCCCTTAATGTCTCTTTGACCTCCCGCAAGCCCACCAGCTGGTCCAATTCTTGGAATACTTCTTCCACCCGGCTCCAGCCCGTCCTGCGCGCTGCTTCTGGGTCTGACCTCCTTGTGTCGCTCCCAGGCGCAGCCGCCCTCCTGCTCCTGGGCCGCCCCACCGGTTCTGGAACCGGATGGGAGGCATGCCTCCGGTTTACCCGGTCCCGGGAATTAAAGTTTAGCTTGATCTGCATGGCCTCACCTCGCCAAGCCAAGGCTAACATTAATATACTATGCGAGGGAACAAGGAATGCTCAACGGGGAAGCTGTCCAAAAATTAGACCTCCTTTCAGTAAGGAGGCCTAACTCAAATTCGTTAAACTAACCGGTTTTTGCGGCGCCAGGGTGGAAATAGCATGTTTATAAATCATCTGCTGTTTACCGTCCACTTCGAGGATCACCGTAAAATTATCGAAGCCCTTCACCAAACCTTTTAGCTGAAAACCGTTTACCAAAAAGACGGTAACCGGGATGTTTTCTTTCCGGACATGGTTCAGAAAGACATCCTGGATATTTGCTTGGGCTTTACTCATCGTACTCCCTCCAAACCTGGAAAAATGGTTAAATCAGTTACTAATGCCTAATTCTACATTGTTGGCAATACTCCTGCTTATCACCTGAGCGATTTCAGCTGCCAGGGCACTTTTATCCGGAAAATGCTGTACATTAAACCATATGATTCTGGGATCCCTTTTAAACCAGGTTAACTGCCTTTTCGCAAATCGCCGGGTATCTCTTTTGATCAAATTGACCGCTGTCTCTAAATCATACTCTCCCCGCAAATAGCCAATCATTTGCCGGTAACCCAAGCTTTGCAGGGCCGGTAAGTCCGGACTATAACCCTGGTCCAGGAGAGCCTTTACTTCCTCCAAGAAACCTTCCTCCATCATTTTGTCTACCCGCTGATTAATTCTTTCATAGAGATAAGTGCGCTCCGCAGTCAATCCTATGTAACAAAGATGGTACCGGCTCTCTGCCCGGCCCGGAGCTCGCTGCCCGGCTTCAGAAATAGGTACACCGGTGAGAGAGTATACTTCCAAGGCACGAATGACCCGCTTTAGATCATTGGGATGGATTTTTGCAGCCGCTGCAGGGTCCACCTGAGCTAGCTGCCGGTGCAAGTAATCTTTACCACGCCGCTTACTTTCTTCCATAAGCTTTTGGCGCAATTCCGCATCAAACGCCAGGGGACTGAACTTGTACGGATCAATAACCCCTTCAATATATAACCCGGTGCCGCCTACCAGTATGGGAATCTTACCCCTGGCAGCAATGCCGGGAATCAGTGCGTCTACCCGGTCCCTGAAATCCGCCACACTGAACCTGGCATCGGGAGGCAAAAAGCTCAACAGGTGGTGGGGGATAAACTCGCCGTTTGCAGCGAACATCTCTTCATGAGTTATTTTCGCGGTACCTATGTCCATACCCCGGTAAACCTGCGCGGAATCAGCGGAAATGATCTCCCCGCCGATCAGGGCAGCCACTTCCACTGCCACAGCTGATTTTCCCACCGCCGTCGGGCCGGCAATAATAGCTAAATTATACATGTCAACTCACCTATCCGGTTTAACTCCGGCCAAACCGCCTTAAGAGTTCTTTCATTGAAAGGCAAATGATGACCGGCCTGCCATGGGGGCACGTAAAAGGCCGGTTTAGTCGAGCCAGCTTATCCAGCAAGGCCTGCTGCTCGACCTGGGATAAGCGTTGCTTTGCTTTCACCGCCTTTTTACAGGCAAGCATTTTGATTACCGGCTCCCTGGCATCTTGTGTCTTATGGCCAGGCTGCTTCTCTGTATGGATGATTTCCCATATCAATTCGGCAATTTCCTCGCCGGTAAAACCCAACGGAACTGCTCTGATTAAAAAGGTATTCTTGCCAAAATGTTCTATGATTATTCCCATATCCCTCAGGAGCACCATGCGATTAATCAACAGCTCCTTGTCCACGGGGTTTAACTCCAGTGTGACCGGTACAGCTAATCCCTGGGCCTCGCAGGCAGAGGTACCCATCTTATCCCATAAAGCCTCATACTCAATGCGTTCATGGGCGGCGTGCTGGTCAACAATGTACAGGCCTTCAGCTCCTTGGGCCAGAATAAAAGAATCATGCAATTGACCGATAGCCACCAGTTCCGGAAAAGGTTCCTGCTCGACACGACCGGCCGGTGCCGGCGCTGCAACCGGGTCTACCGTGCCTTGCGGCACTTCGCTATGTTCCCTGGCACCTAATGGCCCCCGTAGAGAACCCGCCGGTGTCTCAGCCGTATGTTCTATCTGATAATCTTTAAGCTGCGTTTGTAAATAGGTATCAACTGCCTCCTTCACACGCTCAATACGCTTCGTCACTTCCTGGACAGGAGCACCTGAGCCGGTGACTAAGGGAATATGGTTCGTTTCCTGAAGGGCCCGGTGTACAGCCCCGGTCAGTGCTTGAGAGATCCTATCGGGATCGGCGAATTTAATCTCCAGCTTGGCCGGGTGGACGTTAACGTCCACCTCTTCCGGATCGACCCGCAAGGAGATGACCGCCACCGGATAGCGTCCATTTGGCAGTAACCCGCGATAAACTCGCTCCACAGCCCCCTGCAGCAAGGGACTTCGCACCGCCCTGCCATTGACAATGAAAAACTGCTGGTCCCTGTTACTGCGGGAAAAGAAGCCCTTTCCGGCATAACCTGTAATTTCGATAACCTCGTTTTTCCAATTCACCGGCACCAGGTTTTCCACAAACTCTAAGCCAAATAAATCAACCAGTGCATTCTGGAGCACCCCGGAACCGCCGGTGGCTAACACCTGCTGGCCGTTATGCCATAATTGAAAACCCACTGCCGGGTGAGCGACGGCCAGTTTCTGGACCGCCGCGATAGCATGAAATGCTTCCGTCGCCGGTCTTTTTAGATATTTCTTCCGGGCAGGAGTATTAAAGAACAGGTCTTCCACGATGACCTCTGTCCCCGCCGGGCATCCTGCCGGGGTAATGCCGGCTAGTTTGCCTCCTTCCAAGCGAATGACGGTGCCTTCCAAATCCTCTCTCTGCCTGGACATGAGGGTAACCCGGCTCACGGCGGCAATACTCGGCAATGCCTCCCCTCTAAAACCCAGGGTCCGGATGCGCAGCAAATCACCGGCATGCTTGATTTTGCTGGTGCCATGACGGGAAAAGGCTAACTGGCAATCTTCCCTGCTCATGCCGCTGCCGTCGTCCCTCACCTGAATCTTCTTGATCCCGCCTTCTTCGATGCTGATCCTGATCCTGGTGCTGCCGGCGTCAATGGCATTTTCCACCAGCTCTTTTACTACCGATGCCGGCCGCTCGATCACTTCTCCAGCTGCGATTTTGTTCGCCGTATCCTCATCAAGAATCCGGATCCTGGTCATGGTTTCCTCCTGACAGCTTCCCCAACAGTTCTCCTGCTTCCCTGGCAAAGCTTGATAATAGGTGCCAGGCTTCAATCGGGCTGGTCCCGTCTAGATCCAGCTTGCAGAGCCGTCCCAAAAAGTGTTGCATTTCCGGTAGGCCGGGCAAGTGAGAAGAACCTGCTGCACCGGCTTTTTGAGCTGCCGCAGCAGCGACTTCCCGGACCGTTTGTCTAACATCCTGTTTTCTTTCTTCCAGGGCCGCCAATAGGTTATTGGCCCTGTCGAGCACTTCCTTGGGCACGCCGGCCAGTTCCGCCACATGAATCCCGTAACTGCGGTCAGCGGCCCCCGGGATCACCTTGCGGAGGAAAGTAATCTTATTTCCTTCCTCCTTAACCGCCATGCTAAAATTACGGGCGGCGGGAAACTCTTCCTGTAAGAGAGTCAATTCATGATAATGGGTAGCAAACAGCGTGCGGGCCTTCACACGGGTCAACAGGTACTCGCTGACGGCCCAGGCAATGCTGATCCCGTCAAAAGTGCTGGTTCCACGTCCCACTTCGTCTAGAATCACCAAGCTCCGCTCGGTGGCATGGTTAAGAATATTGGCTACTTCATTCATTTCCACCATAAAAGTGCTCCGGCCGGTGCTCAAGTCATCGGAAGCTCCAACCCTGGCAAAAATGCGATCGGCAATACCCACTACCGCTTTACGGGCCGGCACAAAGCTGCCAATTTGGGCCATGACCGTAATCAGCGCCGCCATTCTGATATAGGTAGATTTGCCGGCCATATTGGGTCCCGTAATAATATTCAGTATCGAAGCAGGGGGTTCCAAGTGACAATCATTAGCCACAAACCTACCGGCACTCAGTTTTTCCACCACCGGGTGCCGGGCTTCGATGAGCTCCAATTTGGAACTGTCAACCAGTTCCGGTTTGCAATAATTGTTTGCAATCGCCACTAAGGCCAAACTCAATAAGACATCCAATTCCGCCACTATGTTGGCGGATGTCTGCAGGCGACCGGCGTTTTTTTCGACCTGAGCCCTTAATTCATTAAAGATCTCATATTCCAACTTGTTGAGTTTTTCCTCAGCCCCCAGGATCAAGTTTTCCATTTCTTTTAACTCGGCGGTGATAAAACGTTCCGCATTGGCCAGGGTTTGCTTGCGGTGATAATCCTGGGGAACCATATGTAAATTGGGTTTCGTGACCTCCAAGTAATAACCGAAAACCTTGTTGAACCCCACTTTCAACGAACGAATACCCGTTCGTTCACGCTCCTTGGCCTCTAATTCAGCAATCCACTGCTTGCCATGTCGTGCCGCTTCCCGTAACCGGTCTACTTCCTGGTTAAAACCGTCTTTGATAATGTTGCCTTCCCTGACACCGGCCGGTGGGTCATCAGCAATACCGTTGTCCAGCAGGGTAAAAAGGTCTTCCAAAAGGTCGAGATCGTTGATTAAGAGCCTCAAATAAGCACTGTGTACCCAGTCGATCAAACCTGCAATCTGGGGCAAACGGGCAATGGATTGCTTCAAAGCCAGGAGATCCCGTGCATTGGCGGACCCATAAGCCACCCGGCCTACCAACCTTTCTAAATCATAAATGCCCTTAATAGCTTTGCGCAAACTTTCCCGCAGCAAAGCATTTTCCACCAATTCTTCCACTGCATCCAATCTTTGTTGAATAAGGTTCTTGTCCAGCAGGGGTGTCTCCAGCCAGTGTTTCAGCTTGCGCGCTCCCATGGCTGTCACTGTCTCATCCAGGACACCCAGCAAGGAGGCTCGGACGGATTTGGTCTGCATGTTTTCGGTCAATTCCAGGTTCCGGCGGGTGGCAGCATCAATCAACATGTAATTCTTCGGCTTGTAAACTTTTAGTTCGGTTAAGTGGCCCAGTTTTTGCTTTTGGGTTTCTTGCAGGAAATCTAAAACGTAATATGCCGCTTGGCAAGCCAAAGGCCATTTATAAAGCTGCGCCGCCAGGTCTTCCCCAACCCGCAGTTCTGTCTCTAAAACTTCCAACACCTGCCCAAGGCTCTTTTGGAGCATTGGCCGCCAATTGATGTAGCACTTCACTTGTTTCAGGATCTCAGGCACGCAGCCATCGTCTTTCAGGGTATCGGGCACAATCAATTCCGCCGGTTTGAGGCGAATTAGCTCATCCAGGACGGATACTTCCCGGTGTCCACACTGGGTCACGCAAAACTCACCGGTGGAAATATCTATGTAAGCCAAGCCCCAACTACCATGCTCACTGACCAAAGCACCCAAATAATTGTTGGCTTTATCCAGCAGCACTTTTTCATCCATGACGGTACCGGGGGTGATGACCCGGATCACTTCCCGGCGCACTATTCCTTTCGCCACAGCCGGATCTTCCACTTGTTCGCAGATGGCCACTTTATAGCCATGGGCCAGCAGTTTAGCTACGTAACCCTCATAGGCATGATAAGGAATGCCGCACATGGGGACTTTCTCTATACCGCCGTCGCGGGCGGTAAGGGCAATCTCCAGAATGGCCGATGCCGTGAGGGCATCTTCAAAGAACATCTCATAGAAGTCGCCCAGCCGGAAAAACAGGATGGCGTCTTGATACTGGGATTTTATGTGAAGATATTGCTGAATCATGGGTGTATAGCCCACCGGTCTCCCTCCCTGTCCACTATCTCCCATTATAGCACAATCCGGCTTAAGGCTAAAAGAAACCCGTTACGGGTCGTAACGGGTCAAACTACCTCACCTATTAAGAAAAAGGTGGGAGCTTCGCAAATTTTCACTTGTACCAGTTGGCCGATTAACTCTTCGCCGCCTGGAAAAACGACTATTTTATTGCCCCTGGTTCTACCGGTTAAGCGCTCCGCATTTGTTTTGCTGACACCTTCCACCAGGACTTCCTGCACGGTATGGAGTAACGCCTGGTTTTGTTCCAGGCTGATCCGGTTCTGCAGTTCCAATAAGCGCTGGAACCGTTCTTTCTTAACTTCTTCATCCACTTGTTCCCACTTGGCGGCGGGGGTACCAGTTCTGGGCGAATACAAGAAAGTAAAAGCGTTGTCAAATCTGGCCCGGGCCACCAGGTCTAAAGTATCCTCAAAATCCTCATCCGTTTCCCCCGGAAATCCGACAATAATGTCGGTGGTGATGGTGGCTCCCGGTATGGCTTCCCGGATTTTCCTGACCAAATCCAAGTAGTATTCCCTGGTGTAACCGCGGTTCATCTTCTTGAGCACCTGGTTGCTGCCCGCCTGCACCGGCAGGTGGAAATGCTCACAGACTTTCTTTGAATTCTTAATCGTTTCAATCAGCTTATCTGTGAAATCCCTGGGATGAGAAGTGGTATAGCGAATCCTGGCCAGGCCCTCCACGTCTTCCAGGGACTGCAGCAGGTCGGCAAAATCAAAATCCATATCCAAGTCTTTTCCGTAAGAGTTCACATTCTGCCCGAGCAACATGACCTCTTTGAATCCCTGTTGAGCCATGGCCCGAACTTCCTCTTGAATAGCTTGCGGGTCCCGGCTCCGTTCCCTGCCCCGCACATAAGGCACAATACAGTAGGAGCAGAAATTGTTGCAGCCGTACATGATGGTCACGTAGCCCTTCAGGTTATTCCATCTTCGCATGGGCAGGGTCTCCACGATGTCCTGTTCTTTATCCCAAACCTCAGTGACGGTCCCCTGGCCGGCCTGGGCCATGGACAATAATTCCGGCAGCCGGTGGACGTTGTGGGTGCCGAACACCAAATCCACATGGGGTACCTTCCGGCGCAGCTTCTCAGCCATGCCGGGCTGCTGTGCCATGCAACCGCAGACGCCGATCACCAGGTCCGGATTGCTTTCTTTGAGATGCTTGAGCTCGCCTAGCAACCCAATAACTTTGTTTTCCGCTCTTTCCCTGACACAACAAGTATTGATCAACACTACATCAGCTTTTTCCGCTTCATCGGTCCATTGATAACCCAGTTGCTCCAAAATGCCGCTCAGTACTTCCGTGTCATGTTCATTCATCTGGCAGCCGTAGGTGATAATATGATAGTTGCGAATCTGCTCCATTCCCACTCTCTCCTCACGATGCAGTTTGCCGCTTTTAATTATAGCTTGGCCAATGTCTACTTCCTTATCCTCAAAAAAACTGGAGTGCTAAACGCTTCGCCGGTTTGCACTCCAATTCAGTCATCTTCAAGTATTTTAAGCTAATTTTTCTACCGATGTCAACTTTTTCAGGCGCTGGTAAGATACCCTGACCAGCGATTTGTCTTGACTATAAGTTATTTTATCAATGGCTTCTGCCACAGGGTAGAAACCTCCATCGGTAAAGCCCAACTCTTCATTAATCCGGTGGTGCTCGCTTTTGGCCTCCATAATGAACCAGGTGATTTTATTGCACACAGGTTGCTTGCGGGAATAGGAATAGAATTCGTATTGGGTTTCTCCTGCGGGACCTATGATCTCAGCCTCTACGCCGGCTTCTTCCCGTACACGGTTAATCGCTACTTCATTAGCACGTTGACCGGCCCGGATGACCCCCTTCGGTAGCACCCATTCTTTCTTGTCGTTCTGAAGGATCAGTACTTTGTCTTCGAAAAACACTACTCCTCCTGCACAATTTCTGCAAAGCATTGGACAGCACCCCCTGATTATTCGTTAGGCTTTAGTATAGCTATTCTATAGAGGTGCTGGTTTTCCTTCAACAACATGCCCGGAAATAAGGCGGTTTTCCCTAGAAAACATAAGCGGTGACCCGGCGCAATTCCTGAAAATTACTGCACTGGTAAATCCCCTGGCAATAAGGCCGGTATAATGCCAATACGCTGTCTTTCTCATACCACTGTTCCGACGGGCGGGGATTAAGCCAGTAGATACCGTTGACCTTACTAGCAATCTCTTCCAAGGCGCCTACTTGCGGGTCACGCCAGTTGTTCTTACCGTCTCCCAGGATAATCAGCTTGGCTTTTGCCGGGACACTGGGCAAATACATGGCCGCAAAATCACTGAAAACACGCCCGTAATCAGTAAAGCCGGTGGCGGAACAAGGGGCATAGATGCCCAGGAATCTTAACTTTTCCAAAGCCTCTTGCTTCTGCAGCAAGTGGGTTACTTCAGCTATCCGGTCCACAAAAATGAAACTCCGGATTTTCTTGTGTTTTGTTTGAAATGCCCAAACTAAAAGCAGCACGAAAAAAGTATACCTGGACATGGAGTTGGAAATATCGCACAGGACAACCAATTCCGGCCGGTCCGGTTTGCGGCTTTTTCGTTTCAGCCGCATAGGCACGCCGCCTTGGGTGGCTGCCAACCGCAGCGTCCTTTTCAGGTCAATTTTCCCGCGCTGGCTGGGATGCAGTCGATAACCTTTACGGGAGGCTAGTTTCTTACCTAGTTTTTTTACCTGCTGCGCCACTAGATCCAGGGTGGCTTCATTCAAGTGATTGAAATCCCTTCGCCGGTAGTTCAGCTCCTGCAATATCCCTTCAATATCCTGTTCCCCTTTTTGTGCAGCGGTTTTCCGGTACAGGTGATATTCCACCGCTAAGGCCAACTGCTCCAAACGCTCCAGCATAAAGTGTTTTTCCGCCTCGTTGAGTCCAAGCCGGTTCTCTAAATCGTGTTTCAGCATGTGCCAGTCCAACTGGCGCTGGATGTTTTCCCAGTGCACGGTAACCTGGTGCAGCCGGAATTCTTCGTCAGGGATGCTCTCCACAATGCGCTGCGCCATCCCGCCGATGTCCTGTTCCTCTAATAAAGAGAGCAAAAAATCCCCCCTGGAGCCTCCGATACCGCTTCGTCCAAGGCCCCTGCCGTCACAGCTGCCGGCCTTTATTTTCATGGCCATCTCCTCTTTAGCGATGCCGGACCAACCCCGGGTGTTTGGTTGGGTAGGAGGCGGCCCAAAGCAAAGGGCGTAGACTTTTTCAAAAACGATCATTTCTTGGGGGCTTTTGGCAAAGATGGAACGCAGCACAGTATGGAAAGTTTGCGGTTCCACCCCAACCAAGGTCAAAGCTTCCAAAGCCGTTATCAATTGTTCCAGACTGGCGGTAATACCGGCTTTCCGGAGAGAGTAAACGAAATGCAGCAGTTTTTCCACCATGTTCATTTAGCACCCGACAACAAAAGATAATCCAATTTGCCGGCAATTTTCTGGAAATCTTCGCGATACTTAACCAGCAACATCATCGTATTGTGCACTAATTCTTTCCCTAAGGAGACCACGTTCAGGCTGACCAGGGCATGGGCCCAGTCGACGGTTTCGGCGATACTGGGCGGCTTCCTGAGATTCTGCTTCCGGAGCAAATGCACAAAATGGACTACCTCCCGGCCCAGCCGCTCGTCTATATCCGGTACCTTACGGCGGATAATAGTCAGTTCCGTTTCCGGGGAAGGATAATCCAAGTATAAATGAAAACATCTCCGCCGCAGCGCTTCGGAAAACTCCCTGGCACTGTTACTGGTAATGATGATGGCAGGAATACTGGTGGCTTTAATCGTCCCATACTCGGGAATTGTTACCTGGTATTCGGATAAGGTCTCCAATAGGAAGCTTTCAAATTCCTCTTCGCTCTTATCCAATTCATCGATCAATAAGACCGTTTCTTTATCGGCGGTCAAAGCCTTCAACAGGGGCCGCTCCAGCAGGAATTCCCTGGTATAGAGTACGCTTTTTGCGTCGGACCATTTTAATTCATCCCGTAGATTAGCTTGGATCCACAACAACTGTTTCTGGTAATCCCATTCATACAAAGCCTTCGACTCGTCTAATCCCTCATAACACTGCAGCCTAATTAATTCTCGCTGGGAAACCTGAGCCAGCGTTTTCGCCAGTTCCGTTTTGCCAACGCCGGCAGGTCCTTCAACTAACAACGGCCTTTTCATCTGCCAAGCCAAATAGATAACCGTAGCCGCATCGCGATTCAAATAATAGCCGGCTTGTTCTAAACGAGAAATAAGGTCGTCAATGGATTTAAACATACTCTCAACCCTACCCCTATTACTCAAGATGGACCAGAAACGCCAAGCAATCTGCCAGTGTCCCCCGGTAATCCGTGATAAAATCCCTACCGGTCCGGTTAATCAGGTAATCTTCCACCAGGAAGGATTTCATGCCTAGCTCGCGGGCTATCAAATCCTCATCCACATCGTTGCCGACCATGAGGCAGTCCGCCGGATCGACACCGATAAGCTCGACAATTTCCCGGTAATACTCTATATGGGGTTTACAAAAGTGCATGATTTCATAGGATGTGATCAAGTCGAAAGCGACATCGGCGATGCCAATCCAGCGCAATCTTTCCCGAATGGCTTGCAAGGGAAAAACAGGATTCGTGGCAATAACAACTTTACCCTGACGCTTAGCAGCTTCAACGATTTTCGGCACCAATGGATTGGCAGGACAGATTTCCCGCAGCCGGCAGAACTCAGTGACATAAAAGCGGTCGAAAACCGGCTTCATTACTTCCGGCAGCAGCCCCGTCAGGGCGAAAAACTTTTCCATGAATACCTGCTCGTTGGTCTTGCCGGGATCTTTATCCCCAATCATGCAAAAAGTAGCTTCCAATAAATGCCGTACAAAAGTATCCGGTTCCATGTAGGGCGCGGTAAACATTGACAGCAGTTTCAGGTATTCCTGCAGAAACTCGTCGGTATCCACCGGAAGTAATGTACCGTCCAAATCAAAGAGTATTGCTTTAAACAAACTCCTCCCCCATCTCACTCACAGTTGATAGTTTGGTGCTTCTTTGGTGATTTGCACATCGTGTGGGTGGCTTTCCTTCAATCCGGCGCTGGAAATGCGGATAAACTTGCCTTTCTGCTGCAGTTCTTCAATGGTGGCGGTACCGCAGTATCCCATACCTGCTCTCAGGCCCCCGACGAGCTGGTAAATGGTTTCGCTTAAAGGACCCCGGTATGGTACCCGGCCCTCGATTCCTTCCGGAACCAATTTGACGGCGTCATCTTGGAAATAGCGGTCTTTGCTGCCGGCCTTCATGGCCCCCAGGGAACCCATGCCGCGATAAACTTTATACGTTCTGCCCTGATAAATCTCCGTCTCGCCGGGACTCTCCTCACAACCGGCCAGCAAACTCCCAATCATCACCGTGCTGGCTCCCGCCGCGATGGCTTTAGTAATGTCCCCGGAATATTTAATACCGCCGTCGCCGATAATGGGAACCCCTTTCTTGTGAGCCACCAGGTAAGCCTCCCAAATGGCCGTAATCTGGGGCACGCCAATGCCAGCAACGACCCTGGTTGTACAAATGGAACCGGGTCCCACCCCTACTTTCACCGCATCAGCACCGGCTTTAATTAAAGCCAGGGTCCCCTCCGCCGTGGCCACATTCCCGGCGATGACATCCAATTTAGGAAAAGCATCTTTGATCTCTCTCACCTTCTGCAAGACACCGGCAGAATGGCCGTGGGCCGTGTCCACCACAATGGCGTCAACCCCCGCTTTCACCAGGGCTTCGGTCCGCTCCAGGGTATCATCGGTCACCCCTACAGCAGCAGCCACCCTCAACCGGCCTTTTGCGTCCTTCGCTGCATTAGGATACTGCCTGGCTTTTTCGATATCCTTAATGGTGATGAGCCCTTTCAAGTTAAAGTCCTTATCCACGATGGGCAGCTTCTCAATTTTGTGCCGCTGCAGGATTTGTTTTGCTTCCTCTAAGGTCGTACCTTCCGGAGCGGTAATCAAGTTATCCTTGGTCATCACTTCATGAATGGGGCGGTGGTAATCCGTTTCAAAGCGCAAGTCCCGGTTGGTGATGATCCCGACCAATTTTCCGTTTACCGTAATAGGAACACCGGAGATCCGGTACCGGGCCATGATCTCCAGGGCATCCCCGATGGAGTGATCGGGGCTTAGGGAAAAAGGATCTGTAATGATGCCGTGCTCGGACCTTTTCACCCGGTCAACTTCCAAAGCTTGTCTTTCAATGGACATGTTCTTATGGATGACGCCGATGCCGCCTTCCCTGGCGATGGCAATGGCCAGGCGTGACTCAGTCACTGTATCCATGCCGGCGCTGACAATGGGAATATTGAGTTTAATGTTAGGTGTCAAATACGCAGAGGTGTCCACATCTTTTGGCAACACCGAAGAAGCTGCCGGTATCAGCAACACATCATCAAAAGTCAGCCCTTCTTTCACAAACTTTTCGGTGTCCATGGGCCTGAAACTACTCCTTCCTACTATTATAGATCTGAGTTTGCGAAATATTATAGCATAGGGACAGCCGTCAAACCAGCTTAAAATTTATAGATTCTCACTCGCCCTGAACGCAAATAGTTCTCCAAAACTTGGACGACGATGCCGGCAAGATATTGCCTGGTCACAGGCAGAAGACAGAGCAGCCCCATCATGTCGGTAAGAAAACCCGGCGCCAACAACAGAATACCGCCCAAAAAAACAAGCAATCCTTCTATCAATTTGTATCCGGGCATGATCCCCTGAGACAGCAAGCCCCGTATTTCCCATAGGACCCTGAGACCCTGGTACTTCGCTAACCAAGCTCCGGCGATACCCGTTAATACGACCAGCAAAATCGTGTAACCTGCGCCTAGATGCTGCCCGATTTTGATCAGTAACCCCAATTCCACCAGGGGCACCCCAATTAAGAGCAATAAAACGTAACCTGGCACTATCTCGCCCCCCGAATACATGAGGCAGGTAATTCCTTCCTGCCTCATCCTCGTTAAACTACTCTCCTAATCTTGTCCGGCAATGGAATGAATGCCAAACCGTTCGAAATGCTCCCGCAGGTGTTTAATGGTGCCCGGCGATGCGGCCAATACCTCTGCGATTTCCTCATCACTTCGATTCAAGCGAAGCTGCTCCATTAGAGCGTCAAAACTTATGCCTGCTTCTTCAGCTTTGCTTTTAAGACTTACATCCATGCTCCAAGGCACTCTTGACATAAACCTGTCCAAACATTCCAACCCCCTATCTTGGACATCTATGCTTATTCTTTCCTAAGATAGGGTCCGGTATGTTGGCCTTAGCCAAAGGCCTTACCTATTCTCTCCACAGCCTCGCGCAGTAATAGCTCATCAACAACTAATGCCATCCGCACGTATCCTTCACCGTTTTCCCCGAAAGCAGTACCAGGCACCACCACCACGCCGGCCCGGTCTAATAGGTCCAAAGCAAATTGCCTGGCTGACCGGTAACCCCAGGGCAAAGGAGCCCACACAAACATGGAAGCCTTCGGCTTAGGTATCTGCCAACCGCAAGAGCTTAATCCGTCTACTAACACATCGCGCCTTTTTTGGTAAATGCGCGCATTTTGTTTGACCCATGCTTGGGAGCCGGTCAGGGCAGCAATGCCGGCCATTTGCACTGGTTTAAAAACACCGAAGTCAATGTTGGATTTAACGGTAGCTAATCCTTGGATGACCTCCCGGTTTCCCACTACAAAGCCCAGCCTGCAGCCGGCCATACAGAAAGTCTTGGAAAAAGAGTGGAATTCAATGCAAACGTCTTTCGCCCCTGGTACTTCTAAAATACTGGGAGGCTGGTAGCCATCATAAGCCAGTTCCGAATACGCCAAGTCATGACAGATGATAATATGATACCGGCGGGCAAAGGCAACGGCTTCCGCAAAAAACTCCAGGCCGGCCACCGCCGCAATGGGGTTATTAGGATAATTCAAAAACATGATTTTAGCCGCCCTGGCCACGGCGGGGGGGAATAGAGTTGAAATCAGGCAGGAACTCGTTTTCCGCCTTCAACGGCATTGGATACTTCACTCCACCGGCTAACACTACGCTGGCGGTATACACCGGGTAACCAGGGTCGGGCACCAGGGCAATATCGCCAGGGTTCAGATAGGCTAGCCCCAAGTGAGCCAAACCGTCCTGGGAACCCAAAACCGGCAGGATTTCCTGCTCTGGGTCCAGGGAAACCTTAAACCTGCTGTGGTACCACTTGGCCACCGCTTCTTTGAATTCCAGCATGCCTGCTGTCAAGGGATACCCATAATTGCCCGATTGATTGATTTCCCTCGCTAATGCTTCCTTGATATGCTCTGCCGGCGGCAGATCCGGGCTGCCAATACTCAGGTTAATCGGCACCATACCTTCCCGTTCCTTTTTTTTCCTCAAGTCGTCCAGTTCCGAAAAAATGCTTGAACCTAATTGATTGAGCCGCTCAGCTGTACTGAACATCGTCATCCTCCCGCTTTCTCCTCAATTGTTCCACTATATTCCGGCTGGCGCCGCATTTCCCCAGCGATACGTCTTTAATCTTGCCATGAAAATCAGAACCGCCCGTGGCCACTAACCCGTGCAAACGACACAGCTCCATCAGGTACTGCCTGTAAGCAGGAGCATGTTCCGGGTAATCCACCTCCATACCCTCAATACCACAATCGATAATTCGCTTCACCAGGGAATTATCCTTCAGCAATCCCGGATGAGCCAGCACAGGAACCCCTTTAGCCTTTTTTATCAGTTGGACGGCCGCTCTGAAATCTATTTTCTCTCTTGCCACGTAGGCCGGAGCTCCTTTGGTTAAGAACCGGGCGAAAGCCTCCTGCACATCCGTCACATACCCGGCATTGACCATGGCCACCGCCAAGTGAGGTCGGCCAATGACACCGGCACCGGCAATTTGCTGCACTTCGGCAAAATCCAGGGGAAAACCCAACTCAGCCAGCCGAAGGAGCATTTTCTTAATCCTGTTCGCCCGCTGTTCAGTCATCTCCTTCAATGCCTGTGCCAGGCAAGCCGCACGCCAATCGATGAAATAGCCAAGCAGGTGTACCTCGTGCCCGGCAAAATCAGTACTGAGTTCAATACCTGGAATCACCTCGACATTATATACTCGCCCAAAGAACAGACCTTCCTCCAACCCGTCCACGGTATCGTGGTCAGTAATGGCCAGACCCTGCAGGCCCAGTTCTTTCGCCAGACCCACCAGCTCTCCGGGTTCCATGGAACCGTCGGAAGCCCTGGAATGAGTATGTAAATCGAATTCCATCAACAAACTCCTTTTGACTTATATCTTAAACTAATTGTAATCTCTTACAGCATGGAACACAAGTCAATTCAATCTACTCCGCCGGCAGCACCTGTCCCAGCACCCGCAGCCAGTTGTCACCGGTTATTTTGTGAATATCTTCGTCGGAAAACCCCCTGCCCGCCAACCGGTCCAGCAGGCGCGGCCAGGCCATTGCCGTCTCCAGGCCGGGCAGCACTTGATCCATACCGTCAAAATCAGAGCCGAAGCCCACATGGTCCACCCCCATGACCGTAACGGCATGCTCCACATGATCCAGCAATTTGTCTACGGAAGGATGAAGACCGTCCACAAACTCCGGTACAAAGGTGATCCCTACCAGGCCGCCTTTGACCGCCAGAGCCTTTAACTGCTCATCGGTTAAGTTGCGCCGGTGAGGACAGAGCTTCCGGCAGTTGGCATGGGTCACCACTACCGGGGCTTCACTGATTTCAAGGGCTTCCCAAAACCCTTTCTCTGCCAAGTGCGCTAAGTCCACCAGCATACCGAGCCGGTTCATTTCCCGGATCACTTGTTTGCCCAGCTCCGTTAAACCCCGGTGCCTTTCCCCCACGCCAACCCCATCGCCCAAACAGTTCCTGTCGTTCCAGGTCAGCCCTAAACTCCTTACGCCAAGGCGATGCAGGATACTCAAGGTATAGAGTTCCCCTTCCAGGGCTTCTCCCCCTTCAATGGACAAGAGGACACCTAAACACTCTTCCCGGTCCAACTCTGTCAATTCCCGCCGGGACTTGATGAGTCTCACCTTGGCCGCGTTTCTTTCCACTTCCCGGTGCAAAAGCTCGATACCTTGCAGTGCCCTCCGCAAAGCCCCTGCCTGCCGGTAAGGCTGCTCGATAAAGACAGCCAGGAACTGCAGCTTCACGCCTGCCTCCCTCAAGCGCACGAAATCCGCTTGACCTGCTTGACTTCGCTCCCCAAGAGAACGCCTGCCGTGCAGTACGTCCAACATGGAATCACAGTGGGCATCTACAATGGGATATCGATAAACTGTCAACCGCCAGCACCTCCTTTTGCTATTATCATAGTCTTTTTGATGACAAAAAAAACTGCTCTGGAACAGAGCAGGTAAGTATCCCGGCTAACCGTATGTTGTTTCTATCTGGGCTCAACAATGAACTTAATGGCCGTTCTTTCCTCGCCGTCAATCACGATGTCGGTGAAGGCGGGAATACAAATCAGGTCCACTCCACTGGGTGCAACAAATCCCCTGGCTATAGCTACTGCTTTGACCGCTTGGTTGATCGCTCCTGCGCCAATTGCTTGGATTTCCGCACAACCTCTCTCTCGCAGTACACCTGCCAGAGCACCGGCTACGGAATTTGGGCTTGATTTCGCTGATACTTTCAAAACTTCCATCATCTTGACCTCCCGTAATTATTTCGTTTGTTTGGAGATTACCCATATTCAGTATATTCTGCACCTTAGCGGAAAAACCTTTTAATCTAAAAACTTTTTTCCTTTTTAAAGCTCAATTGGGAAGTTAATACTTTCAATGGAACGGGCCAGACCATTGACTGAATTAATATCGATCACCACCGCATTAAATTGAGTTGGACCCTTGGCTAGATGAAACTTCACCGGCATCTGCGTTACAAACCTTTCGATGATCACCTCCGGTGCAATGCCTAATACTGAGTTCATCGGACCCGTCATGCCTACATCAGTAATATAAGCTGTACCATTAGGTAAAAGCCGTGTATCGGCGGTTTGGACGTGGGTGTGGGTGCCGCAAACGGCACTGACTTGCCCGTCTAACCAGAAACCCATGGCGTATTTTTCCGAGGTGGTTTCGGCGTGAAAATCCACAATAGTATTGACCGTGACATGGCTCGTGTGCTGCACGATCTCCCTGACCGTCCTGAAGGGACAATCCAGGTTCTCCATGTAAACTCTTCCCAAAAGGTTGATCACGGTCAACTTTTCTCCATTGGCTACATCAAAAATACCATAACCTTTGCCCGGCGTTCCCGGCGGGTAATTGGCCGGCCTAATAATCCTTGGCTCCGTTTCAATGTAATCCAGCAGCTCTTTCTTATCCCAAACATGATTGCCCATGGTGATGACATTCACACCGTAGGCAAACAGCTCTTCTGCCACGGGACGAGTTAACCCATTGCCGCCGGCGGCATTTTCTCCGTTAGCAATGACAAAATCAACGGCGTAATCATGAACAATCTTACTTAAGTATTGCTCCAATACTTGCCGACCCGGTTTTCCTACCACGTCCCCAACCATCAATACCCGCAAGTATGCCCCTCCTTGCCGCAATCAACTACTTCTTGAAAACGTGTACTTTTCCCTCTTCGCGAAAAGCGATCAGCTTCTTTCTCGGCACCGACCCTTTGAATTTTTCCAGCATGTAGTTAATAAACTCATCCTGCAGCAATAAATCATCCTCACTGATAGGATCTCCAATATCCAAATCTCTCATTAAACAATCACCGAATTCCTCATGCAAGAATGATATAATCAAAGCGATTTCGCCTTTCGAAACAGCATTGACATCGTATTCGACCTTTAACAGGCTGGTTTTTTCCAGGGTTGTCCAGTGCACGGAGACGGTGGGCGGTTCTTTGCCTTCTAGGAAACTATATGCTGCCAGGCAATCGTTTAATCTATGGCTGCCCTGGCGAAATCTTTCCTCCGCGATGGGTTCCGCAAAGCTGAAAGATAAAGAAATCAGATTGTCATCCGGATTATAACTGATGGCACAGATTTCGGGATATCGCATTAAAATAGAAATTAAAAGGCCTGCACTTTCCGAAACCCCTTCTCCATTATTGTAGATGAAATCCAACTGTAACACCTGCCTCTGACAAATCCTACTTGTGCTCTTTATTCTGCTTTCTAAAAGTATTCTCCTTCTGGCAACCATCGTTGTGCAAAATTATTTTATACCAATAGAAGAAAGCGATCCCATGAGAGATCGCTTTCTACTTGGCGTATTCAACTGCCCTGGTCTCTCTGATGACTACCACCTTGATCTGACCCGGGTACTCCAATTCCGCCTCAATTTTCTTAACAATATCTCTCGCTAACCTGACGGCCAGTAAATCATCCACTTTATCAGGCTTCACCATAATCCTGATTTCTCTACCGGCCTGGATAGCAAAAGCCTTCTCAACTCCATCAAATGAATCCGCGATTTCTTCCAGTTTTTCTAGCCTCTTAATATAGGTCTCCAGGGTTTCTCTCCGCGCGCCGGGTCGAGCTGCGGAAATGGCATCGGCAGCCTGCACCAGCACCGCTTCAATGGTTTGCGGTTCCACATCCCCATGGTGGGCACCGATGGCGTTAATTACATCTGGATTCTCCTTATACTTTTTGGCAATTTCCATGCCAATGGCCACATGGGGCCCTTCTACTTCATGATCGACCGCTTTACCGATATCGTGCAGCAAACCGGCCCGTTTAGCCAGCGCCACATCCACACCCAGTTCGGCGGCCATGGCCCCCGCCAGGTGAGCCACTTCAATAGAGTGCTTTAAGACATTCTGTCCATAGCTGGTCCTAAACTTCAGCCTACCCAATAGTTTGACCAACTCAGGGTGGAGCCCATGGACACCGGTTTCAAAGACGGCTTGTTCGCCTTCTTCTCGAATCCGCTGTTCCACTTCTTTTTGCGCTTTCTCCACCATTTCTTCGATCCGGGCAGGATGAATGCGCCCGTCATTAATCAGCTTCTCCAAAGCCACTCTGGCAATTTCTCTCCGAATGGGGTCAAACCCTGAGAGAATAACAGCTTCCGGTGTATCATCGATGATTAAGTCGACACCGGTCAGGGTTTCCAGGGCCCTGATATTGCGTCCCTCTCTACCGATGATACGGCCTTTCATTTCATCATTCGGCAAAGCTACAACTGAAACGGTGGTTTCTGCTACATGGTCAGCAGCACAACGCTGAATCGCCAAGGTGATCACTTCTCTTGCTCTTTTGTCAGCTTCATCCTTAGCTTGGGCCTCAATTTCCTTGATCATCATCGCCGCGTCATGCTTGATTTCTTCCTCGATGCTGGCCAATAAAAGCTTCCTCGCCTCTTCGGAAGTCAAGCCGGAGAGTCTCTCCAACTCTGCTACTTGCTTGGCGTACACCTCCGCCAGCTCAGCTCTCTGTTCCTCCAGTTCAGCTTCCTTCCGTTGGAGATTTTCCTCTTTACGTTCCATCATTTCGCCTTTACGTTCCAAGGCTTCTTCTTTTTGCACGAGCCGCCGCTCCAAGCGCTGGAGCTCGTTACGGCGCTCCCGGTACTCTCGATCGGCTTCATTACGCAGCCGGTGAACTTCTTCCTTGGCTTCCAAGATGGCCTCTCGCTTCTTTGCTTCAGCATCCTTTTCAGCTTCTTCAATGATTCTTGCTGCCGCTTCCTCGGCAGAGGCAATTTTTGCCTCGGACAAGTGCTTGCGCACCAGGTAGCCCACCGCTAAACCAACAGCTAAACAGATGATACCAACGGTTAAGTATCCCCAAAAAATACTTCTCACCTCCTTATCAAAGATCGCCAGCAAATGGATAAGCTATGGTTACAAAATAATGCCGAGCAACACTCGGCATATGTTAGAAGCTATCACCTTTTTCCAACTGGTATTCCATAAAATGACTTCCGGCTTAATATACCTTAACATCGTCCTTGATCGAATACGATTAAAGCAGACCACTCCCTCAAGCTGGGGCTCTACGTAAAGGTATCCAAAACCCGTTTCATCATCTCTATGGAAAACACAAGGTGGCAGTTTCCAACACTACTCTTCTTTTGTATTTTAATATTGCCAGGTTTGCCTGTCAAGTTTGATTAACTTCGGAAAAATCAATCCCGAGTTCATAAATCGACCGGCGGATAATCTCCGGAGAAAAACCCCTGCGCAGCAGGAAATTGAACAATTTGTACTGGTTCACACCTTGGGACTGCAATTTAGTCAACTTGGCACGCACGGCATTCTTGGCCAACAATAATTCCTGCTCCTCCGGTAACAATTCATCAAGAACCTGATTGATGATTTCCTCCCTGATGCCTTGTTGGAGGAGCTCACTCCTCAATCGCCTACGTCCCATCGGTTTGAAGCGGATACGGTCCTCAATCCAAAAACGGGCGAATTCGCCGTCATTAAGATAATTTCTCTCCTCGCAGTAAAGGATGACCGCTTTCACATCTTCTTCGGGAAAACCTCTATTCCTCAACTTCTGCTCCAATTGGTTCTTGGCATACCTTTTTCTCCCCAAGAGAGTCAATGCATAGGATAGGGCCTTTTTGTTCAGCTCCGTCATAATCTCATCCTAAATCGCTCTTTTCCTTACCGGCTTCTCTTTGCCTGTTAGGAAAATAGTGATGGCGGATAGCTTCTTCAATAGCCGCAGTTATATCTTTATGTTGTTTCAAGAATTCCTTAACATTCTCCCTGCCTTGGCCCAGTCGCTCGTCATTATACGAATACCAGGCACCGCTTTTTTGGATGATGTTCAATTCCGTCCCCAGATCAAGAACGCATCCTTCCCTGGAGATACCTTCTCCATACATAATATCAAAATCAGCTTGCTTAAAGGGAGGTGCCATTTTGTTTTTGACCACTTTGACCCTGGTCCTGGCTCCAACCAGCTCGTCTCCTTGCTTGATGTTTTCCACCCGTTTGATTTCCATACGCACGGAAGCATAAAACTTAAGGGCTCGTCCACCGGGGGTGGTTTCGGGATTGCCAAACATAACTCCTACTTTTTCCCGCAGTTGGTTGATAAAAATGGCTATGGTCTTTGATTTATTAATCGCACCGGCCAGTTTGCGCAATGCTTGAGACATTAAACGGGCCTGCAAGCCTACGTGACTGTCACCCATTTCTCCTTCAATTTCCGCGCGGGGAACTAAAGCCGCCACAGAGTCAATGACCACCACATCCACCGCGTTGCTTCTGACGAGGGCTTCAGCAATCTCTAAAGCTTGCTCTCCCGTATCGGGCTGGGATAACAACAGGTTATCCACATCTACTCCCAAATTGGCCGCATAATTGGGATCTAAAGCATGTTCTGCATCAATAAACGCGGCAATCCCTCCTGTTTTCTGGGCTTCCGCGACAATATGGAGGGCTACCGTGGTTTTGCCGGAAGATTCCGGGCCAAAGATCTCAATAATTCTCCCCCTGGGCACTCCCCCAATGCCCAACGCTATATCTAAAGACAGGGCTCCTGTCGGTATAACCTCAATATTCATGCCGGTGGTCTGCCCCAGGCGCATAATCGAACCTTTACCAAACTGCCTTTCAATCTGCAGCAGAGCCGCTTCCAGGGCCTTTTGTTTATCAGTCATTAATTACCCTCCCTAAAAACATACGTTCGGTCTTTTCAATTATATACCATTTTTTGCAGGCATGTCAATTGGATAACAACACTCTCTCTACGGAAAGCTTGCGGTTCCTTTCATAAAAACTGAACATATCTACCGCTGCCGGCTGCCAGGCTGCTTCCGCCTCATCATATCGCAAGTGAAGCAGGGCCAGGGTTAAAGGAACATCATCGCTCACTTGTAAACGCCTAAGACCCGCACCGCCCGTGGTGCCTGCGTCAATCACTGCTGACCCTTTCGATACGGTGACCTTGCTGCTGTGATCGTGACCGTGCAGGATCACAGGAGCGAAACCGGCTAGGTTGTGAGCTAATTTAGGCCGGTGCACGGCGATTATGTCTACTTGGAGGGTACTTAACACCTGCTTCAAATCCTCGGTATGATTGGGGTACTTCTCCTCCGAGGCCGAGATCAAATAGTGACCTTCAGCCGCGGGATCGGCCACACCGAAAATCCTGATTCCATCTATTTCTACTACCTCTTCATTTAGAACAATTACATTTTCGTATTTTTCTAACGCCTCGACAATGGCCGGCGAATCATGATTTCCCGGAATGAAAACATAGGGTACGGATAATTGCGGCAGTTCCTGGGTTAACAACCCCTCCAGTACCGTACCGTAATCAGATAGATCTCCCGTGTCCACGACAAAACTCACATGATACTTTTCTACCATTTGTTTAATCAAATCCAGGGCAGCAGGGTGATTGTGAATATCCGAGACATGCAGTACCTTAACATTCCCCTCAGCATCCCCAACCGGTTCCAACTTGTCAATTTGCTCCAACATGCTGTACAGATTCCCAGCCACCACAGGAATCTGCCGGTTCAATTCCTGCACCTGTGCTACTGCTTTCTCAGCTAGGCTTACCATCCAGGGGGCTGCTTCCAAAGCGCCGTTAAATGTGGGGGAATGAAAACCCTCCACCCGGTACGTCGCCCTGGTCATGACCATAAGGAGGGCCACCACCAGCAATCCCCCGACGCCCGCGCGGCAATAGGCCTCCCAGCGGTCGAAACGGAGCACCAGTGCCCCCAGTACTCCTCCCAAAAATGCTAACCCAAGGATTCTGAGAACATACCAGCGCAAGGTTTCTGCCAGCTTCTCCTGCACCAGCAGGATTAACTGGTTTTGGTCGGTAGCATCAGCAATAATCCTGCCCAAAGCATCAATATCGATACTGGTCAAAGTCAAGGTAATTCCTAAAGGAGTCTTGTGGGTTACAGCAGTAATGGAACCTAAAGGAGGAATGGAGATTTCCGTAACACCGGGCTTCAAATAGTCAATCCCAATTTGAAACTGCAAAGCTTCGATGGAAAACTCCATCGGGCTCAGAACCCATATCACGGCAAAAACGGCCATCAGGATTATCACAGCTGCAAAGACACTCTTAGTGTAGCCCATTCCATCCTCCTACTGCCGTTTTTCCAGTTCCCTTAAGCAATATCACGACGATGATAAAGATAAGAGCGCAGCTCGTCACCGGACAAACGCTCTTCTTGTTTCAACACATGAGCTAACTGCTGCAGCAACCCCCGGTAATTGTTCAGGGATTGCTTCACGGCTTGTTCCTGTTCAGCAATAATGCGCTGTATGGTTTGTCCCACTAATTCGCGGGACTGGCTTTCATCCACGATGCCTAATTCGGACAACCCACAGGTAATCAATCGTTTGGCTAGTTCAATGGCTTCTTGAATATCATTGGCAGCCCCAGTGCTCTTTTCAAAAAAGATAAGCTCTTCTGCCGCGGCACCGGCCAGGGCCACCTTGATTTGACTCTCAAGCTGGCTTTTCGTGTGCAGGTAGCGGTCATGCATGGGAGATTTTCTCATATACCCCATGGCTTGCCCGCGGGGCACAATGGTCACATGGGCCACAGAGCCGGGCTCTTCCAACTCACTAATCAAAGCATGGCCGATCTCATGGACAGCTACTCGCTGAAGCTCCTCTTCCATGGGCTTCCGTTCCAATTTTTCACCCAGCATTACTTTGTCAATCGCCTCCCGGAAATGCCGCTGGCTGACTCGTTTTTCCCCTTCCCGGAAGGCTAGGATCGCCGCCTCATTGGCCAAGCTCTCCAGGTGAGCACCTGAAAAGCCGAAGGTTTCCTGAGCTATGATGTCCAGCCGCACATTTTCTGCCAGGGGTTTATTACGGGTATGGAGCTCCAGTATTTGCAGCCTACCTGCTTTATCGGGCAAGCCCACCTGCACCACCCGGTCGAACCGTCCGGGCCTTAACAGGGCCGGATCAATCATATCTATCCGGTTGGTGGCTCCGATGACCAGTAGTTGGAAATCAGGGGACGACTTCAGGCCATCCATTTCCACCAGGAGCTGGTTTAAGGTCTGATCATATTCCAGGTGGCTGGCATGGGAACCTCGCTTAACTCCCAGTACCTCTATTTCATCAATAAACAGAATGGCGCTCTTTTTCTTTTGCTGTTTGGCTTTCTCCCGGGCCTGCTCGAAAAGCTGCCTCACCCTTTTTGCACCTACGCCCGCATACATTTCCACAAACTCCGATCCGGAAGTGGCAATAAAGACGGAATCCGTATAAGTGGCGGCCGCTTTGGCCAGCAAAGTCTTTCCTGTGCCCGGCGGCCCGGTCAGCAAGATGCCCTTTAAAGGCCTAATGCCTAAATGCTCCACCCTGTGCTTGTCCCTGAGAAAATCCATCGCTTCCATGAGTTCGTGCTTGGCCGTGGCTTGTCCGCCAATATCGGCAAAAGTCACTTCCCGGTGCGGGGAAACCTCATCAAAAGAAACGGTTTTTAATAAGCCCTGGCGTTGCAATACTAGATACAAAACGCCTCCGATCAAAAATATCCCGACGAGAGGCATCAGGTCATAGCCGAGTATGGACAAGAACACACCGGCGGCCAATGCAGCGCCGATCATGAATTCCCCTGCCAACGGTCTCACCTCTTTTCCGGTCCTTATGTCTTATCAACCCTACGGACAATTTCATACAGGTAATACCCACCGTCATGAATTTGCAAGTAGAGATTCTCCCCGTCAACTTCCAGGAGCCAGTAATCCACCTTTTCCTTGGACAGGTTATTCTCAATCAACAGCTGCATTTCCGTGAAATTGCCTTTTGCCGCTGCTTCTTCCATAGCAAAGCGATTATGGCGCCACAAGTTCAACAGGTAATCATTCCTGCGATCCCGGACCGTGACATTGATAGCTTCCTCCCGGGGCAGCACTTGCATGATTTCTTGGTAGAAAGGCTGAATCCGTTCCACTTCCCCGATATCCACGGTTACGGTCAACCTCCCCTGTGCCTTCGCCACCTCCGCTTTTTTCACCCCGGATACAGCCAGCACCTCTTTATGCAAGGGTTGCTTGACCCCAAATTCCTGATAAATAAACCAACCTGCAAACAGGAATCCCAGTGTCAGCAGGAACGAGAGCAGGATTTTTGTCAGGTCAAACCTGGAAAAGCCCATCGGATCACCCACTTTCAGTTACCACCGATTATAACACAACCCTGGTTATATCTCTTTATGAATCCGTTGGAAACAAAAAAGCCGCCCACGGCGGCTAACTCTGACGAGCTTTTTCCAGGATCTCCTTTGCTTTAATAAAATAATCGACTCCTGACCAAATGGTGATGACCACTGCCAGGTAAAGAAATGCTTCCCCAATGACATTTAAATAAGGAATAGGGAGATCCGCTAACAAGAGAATCGTAATGGCAATCACTTGGCTGACGGTTTTCAGTTTACCCAAGCCACTGGCGGCAATTACCACATTTTCCGAGGCGGCCAGGGTCCTTAAACCGGTAACGGCAAATTCCCGGCTGATGATCAGAATCGCGATCCAGGCAGGCACTAATCTTAATTCCACCAATGAAACTAATGAAGCGGTAATCAGCAGTTTATCGGCCAAGGGGTCAATGAACTGGCCAAATTTAGTGATCTGTTTATTCTTACGTGCCATGTACCCATCCAGCCCATCGGTACTAGCGGCTAAAATGAAAACAACGGCGGCCAAGAACCTTCCACCCGGTATCCTTGTCAACACAAACACCATGAAAATGGGAACCAGCATAATCCGCACCAGTGTCAACCGATTGGCTAGATTCATTCGATCATCTCTCCAACTAGATCGTACTCCGCCACGTCTGTGATGAGGACTTTTGCCATGTCTCCCGGCCGGTGGGCCAGTGGACTGGTGAAATATACCTGGCCGTCAACCTCCGGTGCGTGGAGGTAAGCTCGCCCCACGTAAAGATCCCGGTTTTCAGGAGAAACTCCCTCGACCAGCACTTCCAGTTCCCGGCCCAGCCATTTATCATTTACTTGCAAAGTAATCTCCCTTTGCAGCATCATGGCACGATGATAACGTTCTTCTTTAATGTATTCAGGCACTTGTTCCCGCATGCCGGCGGCCGGCGTCTCCGGTTCTTGGGAGTAGGTAAAAACTCCCGCCCACTGAAAACGCTGTTGCTGCATGAAATCCAGGAGTTCTTGGAACTCAGCTTCCGTCTCACCCGGGAAACCTACAATAAAAGTCGTCCTAATAGCTATGTCAGGGACGGTATTTCTAATTTTGGCCAGCAAGTTCTCCAAAAAGGCCCGGTCGCCTCGCCGCCCCATTCTTCTTAAAACAGCGGTACTCCCATGCTGGATGGGAATATCCATATAGCGGCAAATCTTTCTCTCTTGACTGATTACCTGCAGCAACTCATCGGTGATATAAGTTGGATAGCAGTAGAGCAAGCGAATCCAGCGCAGTGCTTCAATCTTGACTAATTGCCGTAGGAGTACGGGTAAACGCAACTCTCCATAGATGTCTAACCCATAAGCGGTCACGTCCTGGGCTACCAAACAGAGCTCTTTGACTCCCCTGGCAGCCAAGTCTTGGGCTTCCTCGATCAGGGCATCCACCGGGCGGCTGCGATAGGGACCCTTGATCTTGGGGATGACACAATAAGTACAGCGATTATCGCAGCCATCAGCAATTTTCAAATAAGCGCTGGGCCCTGCCACACCCCAGCGTGAGACCCCAGGGGAGGCATCTACCGGATTCTTCTCCACAAAGACCAACGGGGTTCGGCAGCCTTGATCCAGCAAATCCAAGGCCTCTTTTAACCTCCCTAGCTCCCCAACGCCCAATAGCACATCAATTTCCGGCAACTCCTCCAGCAGTTCCTTGCCGTACTTTTGCGCGGCACAGCCGGCTACAATCAGTTTCAATTCCGGCCGCCCTTTCTTCATTTCCGCTATTTCCAAAATGGTATTGACCGTTTCTTCTTTGGCAGCATCAATAAAACAACATGTATTGATAACCACGGCATCTGCTAAATCAGGCCTGGTCACTACGAGATACTTCGTCCCCATGAGGCTGCCCAGCATAAATTCAGTATCTACTTGGTTTTTCGCACATCCTAGAGTAATTGAGGCTACTTTATTAATCAACTCAAAACCACCTTTTACAACTCATTGTCCGGGGGGAATTCCAACACCACCACTTCTCCAACCCGGCCTATATCGGAGAACTCCTCCCCATTATAATTGACGGACAGCACTCCCGCATTGCCCGCCTTCACCCAAAACCTTTCTTCCGCCTGAAAGGTTTGACTGGCGCCGGCTTCCAAAATGCCGGAAAAGACCGTTTCTCCATCGGCCCTTACTTCTACCCAGCAACGGGAGCCGGGGTCATTAGAAACCATTAAAACAAGTTCCATGCCATCAAAGACCGGTTCCTCGACCGTCGCCTCAATCGAGTCCTCCGTATCTTGTTCCTGAACCGTTTCCTCTGCAGGTTGGCCCAAGGAGGGATCAACCACCTGAGGTACAGGCTGGTTCATGAAATAGATGACCACATAAGCAATCACTAAACAGACAGCCAATCCTACTGCTAATAATTTGATTTTTTTCCCAACACTGACGGTCGTTGGGGGATACACCGGAGCCCGGGTCTTCATGTCTTCCGCATCTTCCTCGTCCTGCTGCAAGTGCTTTCTCAATTTGGCCACCAGGTCGTTGGCATCCAGTCCCAAGAATGAAGCATAACTCCGCAAGAAACCAAACATATAGACATTCCCGGGCAGGACATCAAATTCCTCGGCCTCCAGGGCTTCCAAATACCTACTGCGGATTTTGATTTCTTTCTCCACGTCCGCCAGGCTAAGTTTTTTCGCTTCGCGAGCTTGCCGCAACAAGTTGCCGATTCCGATCATCCGAGGTACCCCCAATTCACATCAAGTGATTGATGTATTCCTCCAATTGCTGAACAGCCCTCTCCATATTACTTGCATCGAGAACTAAATCACAACCTGCCGGATCAGTTACGCTTTTCCGATACAGCACATCATAATAATCGCTAATTAATATTTCTCCTACCACTTCTAGTTTTCCTTGCGCCAAATAGTTAAGCATCTGATTGACTTTATCCTTGCCCAGCCTCGGGGTAAGCCGCTTGAGGGCCTGCTCTACCTCCGCGATATCCCACCGGCAGTTTTCCACGTATTCCCTGATTAGTCGTCGCACCCTGTTCTCCATCGTGTCCTTAACCAGTACTCTGTGCCCGTGCAAGATCCCTTCATAAACAGCCTCGGGCACAAACAGTTTGCCGATTTTCTTGCTTTCTCCCTCCACAATTAATAACCTGCCCGGCCCATAGTTCCTAATCTGGTGCAAAATCATGCTCTCAAATTTCTTTTGACTGGGTTGTTGACCCAAACCGACGGAGCCAAATACGGAACCCCGGTGGTTGGCTAATCCTTCTAAATCCAGCACCGGGTAACCCCGCCTGCCCAGTTCTCGAATGATCTCCGTTTTCCCCGTACCGGTCAGCCCGTGAAGTACTACAAATTGATGGGGGAGACTTTTTTCGCGCAAGTGTTTATTGACGTAACGGCGATAAGCTTTATAGCCTCCGATTAAACGATAACACGGGATATGCATAATATCCAACAAGTGGGCTACGGCATGGCTGCGGTCACCGCCTCGCCAGCAAAAGATCACCATTTGCCGGCCATGCTTTAACTCCCACAACCGGTTCACCATTTGGGGCAACTTCGGGGCTATCAAGCTCAACCCCAATTTCCGGGCCTCTTGGGGGCCATGTTCAGCATAGACTACACCAATGCGGTGCCTCTCTTCATTGTCAAAAAGAGGCACGTTAACTGCTCCGGGAATAGTATCATGTTCATATTCCTCAGGCGAACGAACATCAACAAAACTTGCTTTCGTTAGTGCAAGAGCCTCTTCGATTGCTATATCCCTGTGCATCTAAACCCACTACCTTATCTCTTGTCGTAGTCTACCCTGACATGTTTACACTCAAACGCAGCTTAACCGAAAAGCCTTTGGTAATCGTCCCATCCGATCAATACGGCTCTGGGCTTGCTCCCTTCAAAACCACCCACCACCCCTTTGGCCTCCAGCAAATCCATTAAACGGGCTGCCCTGTTATAACCTACTCGCAGCCTCCGCTGCAGCATGGAAATGGAGGCTTGGCCGCTTTCAATCACCAGCCTCGCCGCTTCGGGTAGGAGTTCATCGTCCACCTCCATCTCGGCCCCTGAGCCTTCCGGCAGATTAGCAACCTCCTCATTATAGTCCGGAGCGGCCTGCTTTTTCAGGAAGGACACCACCGCTTCCACTTCACTGTCTGACACGTAAACACCTTGGACTCGCACCGGTTTGCTCATACCTACAGGATAGAATAGCATATCTCCCCTACCCAACAGCTTCTCTGCTCCTCCCATGTCCAGGATAGTACGGGAATCGATCTGGGAAGAAACAGCAAAAGCAATCCGTGAAGGAATATTCGCTTTAATCAATCCTGTAATGACGTCCACGGAGGGACGCTGGGTAGCCACCACTAGATGAATCCCGGCTGCCCGCGCCATCTGGGCTAAACGACAAATAGCGTCTTCTACATCTGCCGGGGCCACCATCATTAAATCTGCCAGCTCATCCACCAAAACGACAATTAGCGGGAGAGGGGGCTCCGCCCCGTCAGGATTGGCAGCTTTCAGTTCGTTGTAGCGGGTGATATCGCGTACCCCGGCGGCAGCAAACAGTTCGTATCGCTTTTCCATTTCACTTACTGCCCACCTTAACGCCCCGGCTGCCTTTTTCGGTTCTGTCACTACCGGTGCTACCAGATGCGGGATGCCGTTATAATTGTTCAGTTCCACCATTTTAGGGTCAATCATCAGAATTTTTAATTGATCCGGCCTGGCTTTAAATAAAAGACTACAAATAATTGCATTCATACAAACACTCTTGCCGGAACCGGTAGCACCCGCTATGAGCAAATGGGGCATTTTCGCCAAGTCCGCTACCACGGGTTTGCCGGCGATGTCTTTACCTAAAGCGACGGTCAAAATGGATTCCGACTTTAAGAATTCCTCGGTCTCCAGCACTTCCCGGAAATGAACCACATCAATTTCCTTGTTTGGCACTTCAATACCCACCGCCGCTTTACCCGGGATCGGAGCCTCAATGCGCACCTGGGGAGCTGCCAGGCTCAAAGCAATATCATCAGCCAGGCTGACTATTTTACTCACTTTAATACCTGGCGCCGGCTGCAGTTCGTAGCGCGTGATGGTTGGACCGCAGCTCACCTGGGTCACTTTACCTTTCACCCCAAAGCTCTCCAGGGTTTCTTCCAAAATATGAACATTTTCCGTGATATCTTTGTTCATGCGAGGATTGCGCAGCTTTAACGATGGCTTTAATAGAGTTAAAGGGGGCAGCATAAAACCGGCGTGATGTCCGGCGGGAGCCTCCTTGCTCGCTTGCTTGCCGGCGGTTTCTTTCGCAAACAGAGCCGGTTCCATGGGAACATCTGGTGCCTTAATTATCTCGGGCTCATGGGCGGTTGCGGTCACAGGCAAAGGAGTGTCTATGACGCCCGTTTCATGGGTATGATCGATGATCACCAGGTCTTGCTCTTTGGGCTTCGCCCCCTTGGCCCGCTTAGGCACAGGCTCTTCGTCTTCAACGGTAAACAAGAACTCGATTAACCGGTCTTTAAGAAAGTGATAAAAATTAGCCATGGCTGTTACAAATCTTTTGGAAAAAGTCCTGGGAGAACCGCTCAGCATCATGAGGAGGGCAATTACACTCAGAGTCGCCAGCACAATGTATATGCCCCAAGCCCCAAACACTGCATAAAAGACCACGGCCAGAATTGAACCTACGGTTCCCCCTCCCGCTCCTTGCCATCCTTCGAGTACCGCTTCCCAATAACCTAATGCCGCCACATATTTAATATGTAAGAATGTAACTAGCGCCAGGAAAAGAATAATACTTCCTCCGCTCCTGGCACCGATAAAGGGAGCATCCTTATCCTTGACCAGTCTAATCCCCCAGAAAACGCCGAGAAATCCAAATAAGTATTTCCCGTCACCTACCAGCTTACCAAAGATCACAGATATTAGGTGGCCGGCGGGGCCAAAAGCATGTCCTCCCTCTTCTGGGTAACCAACATAAAAGCTGGCTAAACAAAACACAGCTACAGCCAGCGTTACCACCCCAGCAATTTGCCTTTTCAGGTGATTGAGGTTCTTCTTGGACTTCCGATTCACTAAGCTCACCTCCCTAACGTTATTCTACGTTAGGAAACAAATTCCTTTCAGCCAGGGGTTCATTTAAGCGGCAGGGCCATGAGGGCCTCAAACCAGCTGCCACAGCACCACTAGCAATCCCACCAGCCAGCAGTAATAGGAAAAATAGTGAAGTTTTCCCAAACGTACAAAACGAATAAACAATGTAATAGCGCAGTACCCGGCTGCCATGGCCGCTACCATTCCCGCCAGATACGGTACTAACAAGGCACTGTTTATGTCCCCTACCACTATGTCTTTTAACTCCAGCACAGTAGCTCCCAGGATCACCGGAATTGAGAGCAAAAAGGAATAACGCGGCGCCGACTGCCGGTCCAGCCCTGTGACCAGCGCAGCGGCGATGGTTGTCCCTGACCGGGATAAGCCGGGTAAAATAGCCAGCCCTTGCGCCAATCCCACAAATACCGCTTGCCCATAACTCATTTTTTCCAAAGGCTTCGCCGCTGAAGCGTACCGGTCCACCAGCCAGAGAATGGTACCGGTTACCAGCAGCATGCATCCCGTGACCAAGACGGACTCAAACATTTCTGTGAAAACGTCATGAAACACTAACCCGATGACGCCGGTAGGCACGGCGCCCGCCAGGAGCAGCCAGGTCAGTTTCTGAAAAGGCCGTTTGAGGATGGACACAATATCCGCCCGGTAGACCATCATCACCGCCAGCAAGGTGCCAAAATGTACCAGGACATCAAACACTAAGCCTGCTTCTTGCACTCCGAGAATCTCAGTAAATATGACCAAATGACCGGAACTGCTCACGGGAAAAAACTCCGTTAAACCTTGAATAATGCCTAAAACAATGCCCTCCCAAATAGTCATCCTTTTCCTCCTAATGCTCCCCGAGTACGGCGCTGCTGATATTATTGGAATGGTCGCCGATACGTTCCAGGTTACTCATAATATCTAAGTATATCACACCAGAACCCGGAAAACACTTGCCTGTATTGAGACGGCTGATATGATTGCGGCGCAGCTCTTTCTCTAAAAGGTCTATCTGTTTTTCCATATCCAGTGTCTTTTTAGCCTCATCGACGCTGTCATGCTGCAGGCTGTGAATAGCCTGCAGGTACGTCTCGCTGACCAGAGCGCTCATGGAAGAGATCTCCTCTAAAGCTTGATCGCTAAAAGGCAGGTTTTCCTCAATCCGCACCATGGCCATTTCAGCAATGTTTTCCGCATGGTCACCAATGCGCTCGATATCAGTCACGCTGTGGAGCAGGCTGTTATGTTTTTTCGACAGGGCCGGGGTCATTTCCGTTTGAGATATTTGCACCAGGTAAGTAGTAATTTGTTCGGCTAACTGGTCAATAATTGTTTCCTGCTCGTACACC
>DULZ01000029.1 GCA_012840125.1 Clostridia bacterium
ATGAGTGGTGCAGTATTCTAGTCAGAATGGCCAATTTTGAAGACGGGCCTAAAAATCCGTCAAAGGGCACATCGATGAAGTTCCTGGTGCTGGCTGCCGATGCCCCGTCGGGGGTTGGTGCTGGGAGTTAAGGGGGATAGGGCGATCTACAAGGGCATGTAGGCGTTGACCCTACCCCCGCGGAGACCCAAGTGCGTGGTTTAACCCACCGGGTTAAGGTACGGCTTGGGATTGAACCTGCAGTTCGGTCGGTCCGGCTGGATGCAGCGTAGCCTGCCTTGAGTGGTATAGGTGGATAATAGGTAGTCGTACCCAAAGGTTTATGGCCATAAACTTTTGGGTATGCTATTTGAAACCTATACTGCAAAAGAGGCTAGAAATTGGCACATCTGTCGAGGAAAGCTCCTAGACTGTTTACTGTTTCAGTAAGGCTTAGCGGGGATTAAAGTGTGACCTAAGTGGCAATCCGGCCCGGCCGGTGGCAACACGGCCGAGCGACCCTTAAAGGGAAACCGCCAGTACGGCGACGGCTGGTGGGTTGTTGGGAAATCCTGCCGGACCTTAAGGCACAGAGTTTACCCGTTAAGCTACCACTCATGCATCATGAAAAAGGAAGGAACACGCATGGGTTCTGGGAAAAATATTCCCCAAAGCGCCTTTAAACATGCTTTCCTAATTGGTTTAGGTTCTTTTTTTTTAGCAATTGTATTAAGCCTGGTTTCCCAAAGTCTATTAACAGCCATTAAATCCATTATCCCAGCTTTGATCTTGCTATTGATCATAATATTCTTAGGCATTCTCTTCGACATCATTGGTACAGCAGTCACTAAAGCCAGCACAGGCCCTTTCCATGCGAAAGCGTCCCGGAAAATCGCCGGCGCTAAAGAATCCGTCATGCTGGTCAACCATGCCGACAAGGTAGCAAGTTTCTGTAATGACGTGGTGGGAGATATCAGTGGAACCTTAAGCGGTGCCATAGGAGCGGCCATTGTGCTGCGGTTGGTGCAGGATGGGTTTGGCGGTTCCGAAGTGCTTTTGAGCACCCTTATGACGGCCTCTATTGCAGGCTTAACCATTGGCGGCAAGGGATTGGGGAAAAACTACGCTTTGCGGGAAGCGGAAACGATAATATTTAAAGTAGGCCAAATAATAGCGTTTTTTACGGATAAGCGCTACGGTGTCCAGTACCGGCACGCTCCTAAAAGGGGGAAATAGGAATGCATTTGGAGGACATCAATGATCCGGCACAACTGAAAAGACTGAACCTAGGGCAATTAGAAAGCCTGGCCGAGAAGATCAGGCAAAAATTGATCACCACCGTGGCGAAAACGGGCGGGCACTTAGCACCCAATTTAGGAGTAGTAGAATTAACCCTGGCTTTACATAGAGTCTTTAACTCTCCGGTGGACAAGATCATCTGGGATGTAGGGCACCAGTGTTATGTGCATAAGATCCTCACCGGAAGACTATCCCAGTTTGACACTTTACGGCAATACGGGGGATTAAGCGGTTTTCCCAAGACCAGTGAAAGCCCCCATGATGTTTTCAATACCGGTCACAGTAGCACCTCCATCTCCGCTGCCCTGGGTATGGCTATTGCCCGTGATCTGCGAGGCGAGAAGCACGAAGTGGTGGCGGTCATAGGTGACGGTGCTCTTACCGGCGGCATGGCTTTTGAAGCCCTCAACCATGCCGGCCATTTGGGAACCCATCTGATCATTGTGCTGAATGATAACGAAATGTCCATTGCCAATAATGTGGGAGCTCTCTCATCTTACTTGAGCCGGATCCGCTCCGATCCCAGGTACTACAAAGGCAAGGAAGAGATTGAGCAGGTTCTAAAACGATTACCTTCCATCGGGCCAAGAGTAGTGAAGATAGCTGAGCGGATCAAGGACAGCTTAAAATACCTGGTGGTACCGGGCATGCTGTTCGAAGAGTTGGGCTTCACCTACCTGGGCCCCATCGACGGTCATCAAATGGACATCATGATCACGGTATTCCAGCAGGCCAAGAGGATTAAAGGCCCCGTCATTGTGCATGTGATTACCAAAAAGGGCAAGGGATACGAACCTGCCGAAAGGAACCCCGATGCGTTTCACGGCATTGGTGCTTTTGACATTGATTCGGGCCAAGCGATCCGCAAGAACGGTCCCCCTACATATACGGAAGTGTTCGGCCGGACCCTGGTCCACTTAGCCCAGCAAGACGCCAAGATCGTTGGCATCACCGCTGCCATGCCTGACGGGACCGGACTGAGTCACCTGGCCAGGGAATTGCCTGACCGCTATTTCGATGTAGGCATTGCGGAACAACATGGTGTTACCTTGGCAGCCGGTATGGCCATCCAAGGATTTCACCCGGTAGTGGCTATTTACTCCTCTTTTCTGCAAAGAGGCTTTGACCAGGTACTACATGATGTTTGCATGCAGAACTTGCCGGTGACTTTTGCCCTGGACCGGGCAGGCATTGTAGGGGAGGACGGGGAAACCCACCACGGGGTATTTGATCTGGCTTATCTCCGCCCCATACCCAATATCATCATCATGGCACCCAAGGATGAGCTGGAGTTGAGCCAAATGCTTTCCACTGCCGTGCAATACCCAGGCCCTGCGGCCATTCGCTATCCCCGTGGACAAGGTCAAGGAGTTTCGCTGGAAGAAAACAGGTATCAAGAAATCCCGATCGGTGCCAGCGAAGTGCTGCTAGAAGGGGATGACCTGGTGCTGTTGTGCTTGGGCCCCGTTGTATATAAGGGATTGGAGGCCGCCCGGCTGCTCAGGGAAAAGGGCATCAGCTGCACCGTGATCAACGCCCGTTTCGTAAAGCCCCTGGACGAGAAGACGATTATCGCCGCAGTGAAAAGGTGCAAGAGGTTAATTACGGTGGAAGAGCATGTCCTGGCAGGCGGTTTTGGCAGCGCCATCCGGGAAATGCTTGGTGCTCGTGGCCTGCACGATATCCAAGTCGTCAACCTGGCTTTGCCGGACGCTTTTGTGCCTCACGGTAATGCCAACCTGCTGCGCGAAAAATACGGCCTTTCCACCGCCGGCATTGTCAAGGCAGTGGAGGAACATTTTTCCGGTCTACTTGCTTAAAGCGAAGACGCTTTAAGCTTTTTTGTTGCGGAGGATTTGAATGAAATAACCGAATCGCTTATACTATTGGTAGATGTGGAAAGGAAGAAAATAATTGGAAAGAAAAAGACTGGATCTCTTGTTAGTTGAGATGGGATTTTTTCCTTCCCGGCAAAGAGCCCAGAGCGCCATCATGGCCGGGCGCGTGCTGGTTGACGGGCAAAAGAAGGACAAAGCAGGTGCCCTGGTGCCGGTTAAGGCCCACATCACCATTACCGGCGAGGATCTACCCTATGTGAGCCGGGGTGGCCTCAAATTGGAGAAAGCGCTAGCCGTCTTCCCCGTTAACCCGGCAGGAAAAATAGCGCTGGATGCAGGCGCATCTACCGGGGGCTTTACCGACTGCCTGCTGCAGCATGGAGCCGACCGGGTCATCGCCGTGGATGTTGGTTACGGGCAGCTGGCCTGGAAGCTGCGTCAAGATCCCAGGGTAACGGTGCTGGAGAGAACCAATATCCGTTACCTTACCCTGGCAGACATTGGTGGGCAACCGGTGGACCTGGTTACCGTTGATGTTTCATTTATCTCCCTCCGGCTGGTTCTCCCGGCCGTCGTTTCACTGGCCAAGGATACAGCCGATTTTATTCTGCTGGTCAAACCGCAATTTGAAGCAGGCAAAGATAAAGTCGGCAAGCACGGAGTTGTCCGCGACCCAAAGGTGCACCGGCAAGTCTTGGACACCGTCATCGCGGAGGCCCGGCAGCTTGGGTTGAAAGTTGGCGGTTTGGATTTTTCACCCATAAAGGGACCGGAAGGCAATATCGAATACCTATTGTGGTTAACGCGGGAAGACCTGGGATTGCCGCCGGTGGACAATCTCATCGCCGCTGTTGTGGATGAAGCCCATCATTCGCTGCAGTAAACTCCAACAGGAGAAGGCCGTGAATAATGACCAGAAAAGAGGTAAGACCGTACCCATGAAGATTAGCATCATCGCCAATCCCGAAAAGGCTGAAGCCGCCGATGTCACTAAATACATAGAGCAATGGGCCAGGGAGAATAACATACAATTGGTGCCGTCGCCGCAATTGGAAACGCTGTTAAACAGAGCTTGGGCCGGAGACAGCAGGGCGGAACCTGGTGTCGACTGCATTTTTGTGTTGGGCGGTGACGGAACCCTTCTGAGCGTAGCGCGGAGAGTTGCTCCCGTGGGTATCCCTATCTTAGGCATAAATCTAGGCAATCTGGGTTTTCTTACCAGTATTGAATTGTCCGGACTGAAAGACGGCCTGGACAGCCTCATCCGGCAAGGCATTCACGTAGAAGAAAGGATGATGCTGGAAGCCGAGGTCGTGCGGGCAGATGCACCGCCGGAACTGTTTTATGCTCTCAATGATATGGTCATCACCAAGGGTGCCTTTGCCCGTATGATCAGGCTTACCGTCTCCTTTTCCGGCCAATACGTCGATACCTTTCCCGCCGACGGGGTCATCGTCTCTTCTCCCACGGGTTCAACGGCTTATTGCTTGTCGGCAGGAGGACCTATCGTCAGTCCTGATCTTGAAGCCATGATTGTGATCCCCATCTGTCCTCATAATCTATATTCCCGGCCCATGGTGATCTCGCCTACGGAAGAAGTCAGTATTTCCATAGTCACCCAGGGGGTGGAAGCCATGCTGACGGTAGACGGGCAGTACGGGGTACATTTAAAAAGCCGGGATAAGGTAACTGTCCGCAAAGCTCCTTTTTATACTCGCCTGGTGCGGACCAAAGACAGAACCTTTTTTTCCGTTTTAAGAGAAAAATTGCAAGAGGGGACTTCCAGTGACTAGATTATTCCGGGATCCTGTCTTTATTTCCCATTGGTGGTTAGAAGAATACCTGAAACCCGGGATGGTTGTTGTGGATGCTACGGCAGGCAACGGTCATGACACTTTGTTTTTGGCCCGGAAAGTGGGGCCGGAGGGAAAAGTATTTGCCTTTGACATCCAGTCGGCAGCCTTAGAAGCAACCAGTCAACTCCTCCGGCAGCATAACGTCGCTGACAGGGTGGAATTGATCGCGGCGGGGCATGAACGGTTGCGGGATTATGTGCACCAATCCATTCATGCCATGGTTTTTAATCTAGGCTATCTACCGGGAGGGGACAAGACGATTATCACCCGCCCGGAAACCACCCTTCAAGCCCTCAAAGGAGGCATGGAACTGCTGGTGCCGGGGGGCTTCATTGTGCTGACGGTGTATACGGGGCATCCCGGGGGATTGGAGGAATGGGAAAGTCTCAAAGAGTATATCCTCCGGCTGCCGAGGGATCAATGGGACATAGTCCGGCTTACCTTTCTCAATCGCTCCCCGTCGGCCCCTTTTAATATAGGCATCCAAAAGATTGGGGAACATGCAGGTGGTGATGTTTGTTGAAGGCCGCCAGACAACGGAAAATTATTGACATCATCAATAAACAAGTGATCTGCACCCAGGAAGAACTGGTCAAAGCCCTGGAAAAAGAAGGTTATAAAGTAACCCAGGCAACCATATCACGGGATATTAAAGAATTAGGGCTGGTCAAAGTCCCGAACAACGAAAACAGCCATCTTTACCAGTATGCCCTGCCGGCGGAAACGCGCACCTCTAATCCTTTGGCCAGGTTACATAAAGTCTTCCGGGATTCCGTGGTGAAAGTAGATTACAGCGAGAACATTATCGTCATTCGCACCCTCACAGGGAACGCCCATGCGGTAGCAGCCTGCTTGGATTACATGGAGTGGGAGGAAGTACTCGGCACTGTCGCCGGCGATGATACCATCATCGTCATTGTTAAACCAAAAGGGGCAGTGAAAAAAGTATATGAAATGCTGGTAAATCTACTGGAATAGTTGGAACGGAGGCATGAACGTGCTGGAACAGTTGCGGGTGGAAAACTTCGTTCTGGTAGAAAAAGCTTTCCTGGATTTCCATCCCGGTTTAAATATTTTAACCGGGGAAACAGGAGCAGGAAAATCCCTGGTAGTAGATGCTTTAGGACTTCTCCTGGGTGAACGGGCATCTACCCAGTACATCCGTACCGGAGCGGAAAAGGCAGTGGTGGAAGGCTATTTCACTTCCCAGCACCGGGAGATTGCACGGGTCTTAGAGGAGTTCGGCCTCGACGTTTCTCTTGACGAAGGTTTGCTGCTTTCCAGGGAAATAACCAAAAGCGGCAGGAACGTCTGCCGGATTAACGGCAGGATTATCCCCCTGAACATGTTTCAGGCCATCGGCAGCTACTTGGTGGATATTCATGGACAAAATGAGCAAGTGTCTTTGCTGTCACCGGAGAGGCAGCTGGCCATGCTGGACCTCAGAGGCGGGGACGAACTGATTCAGGTCAGAGAAGAGGTTACCTCTTTATTCAAGCAATTGCAAGCAGCTAAACGGGAACTGGAATCCTTGCAGGGCAGCCCGGAGGAGAGAGAAAAGCTGCTGGCCTATTACCGGTTTCAAATAGAAGAAATTGAAAGAGCTCAATTGCGAGACGGGGAAGAAGAAGAACTGGTGCAACGGAGACAAATACTGCTTAACCAGGAGAAGCTCCTGACCGGAACTGCGGAAGCATATGATTTAGTTTTTAAGGGAACCCGCATGCCCTCGGCTTATGACCAGTTAAGTCAAGCCGTTGCGAAGTTAGAAACCCTGGTGCCTATTGATCCAAGTTTGAACGAGGCACTGGTGAGTACCAGGAACGCTTTGTACCAGTTAGATGAGGTTGCCAGGGAGCTGCAGGACTATTTGTCCATGGACGATTTCGATCCGGCTGAGCTGGAAACAATTACGCAACGGCTGGAATTAATCGGTGACCTAAAACGGAAGTACGGCGGCAGTATCCAAGAGATCGTATCCTATAAAGAAGAAGCAATCAAAAAATTAGCAATCTTGCAGGCACAAGAAGGCAAGCTGCAACAATTACTGGCAGAAATCAAGGGGCTCGAAAACAGTTATTACCGGAAGGCGCAAGCATTATCCCACTGCAGGCAGGAAGCGGCCCGCCGGTTGGAACAAGAGATGCAGGAAGCTTTACGGCAATTGGACATGCCCATGGTGCAGTTCAAGTGCCATTTTGCGCAAAAAGACCGTCCTGATGAAACCGGGATTGATGCCATGGAGTTTTATCTCAGTCCCAATTTGGGCGAACCGCTCAAACCCTTGGCCAAAATTGCTTCCGGCGGTGAAATGGCCAGGATTATGCTGGCCTTTAAAGCTATCTTGGCCCAGGTAGAGGCTGTAGAAACCATGATTTTTGACGAAGCCGATGCCGGCATCGGCGGGATGACCGCGCTCAAAGTTGGGCAGAAACTGGCGGAGATCGCCAAATCCCGCCAGGTGATTTGTATTACCCACTCCCCGCAAATTGCCAGCTACGGCGATGTCCATTTTCGTCTTTACAAGGAAAACAATAGCGGCCGCACGGTCACTAAAATCGAGACTTTGACGGATACTAAGAGAGTAGAAGAATTAGCGCGCATGCTGGGAGGCGGGCCCACGGATATGACGGCCATCCGCCATGCAGAAGAACTCATCAAGGAAGCGTCCCGGGAAAAGCAACTTTCAGACTGCTAAACGCATTTTTACATTTTTTTCATCATTCGATGCCGCAACTGTCAGCTGGCCTTGGGATGTTTTTGTGATTATAAAAAACTCCTGTCGGGACAATTTAAGAAAGACCTCTTCAAAACGTTAAATCCATCGACAGGAGTGTGAGCAACCAGTGCAGCCAAAACGATCTTGGACAGGCTTAGTATTGGCAATCTTAGTAGTTTTTATTAGTCTAACACCTCAATTGCGAAGTTTTTATTCTATGCCAAGTTTGCTAAAAATCGGAGTTGGAGAACAATTAGGAATACACCTGCCCCTGCCGCCGTATTTGTCCAACCAATTGAAAGTCGAAGTCAGCACCAATCCCAAGGATCTGCTGGATTTGAAAACCGGAACAGTTTCCCTCAACAGTTTCTTGCAGGAGACAACGGGCCTGGTAGCCACCAAACCGGGTGAAGCCAGCATCAGGCTTAAGCTCTTCGGTCTCATTCCCGTCAAAAACATGGATGTGGACGTGGTACCCCGCATTGAGCTGGTTCCCGGCGGGCATGCCATTGGCATCTTATTAAAGGCACAAGGAGTGACAGTAGTCGGTTTTGCTCCCGTTATCGATGAAAACGGGAAAGAACACAACCCCGGCCGGGACGGCGGCCTCGCCATAGGGGATGTGATCGAAAAGGTGAACGGGATACCGGTGTCTACCGATGAAGAAACGGCCAGATTAATTCACCTGGCCGGTAAGAAGAAAAAACCGGTGAGTTTAGCCATCTGGCGAGACAACAAGCAGTTAACCATGCAGGTAAACCCGGTGATGTGTAAGGACACTAAACGCTTCCGGATTGGGGCGTACATTAGAGACAGTGCCGCCGGGGTAGGTACATTGACTTTTTACGATCCTAAGACTAAAATCTACGGCGCTCTGGGCCACATCATCGCCGATGGGGAAGTAAACCGGCAGATTGCCCAGGGGGAAGGGAAAATCGTCAGCGCCTCCATTCTCGGCATCAATCAAGCCCGTCGTGGTCAACCCGGTGAAAAAATAGGCACTTTTCACCAGTCTGACAAAGGCATCATTGAGGGAGATATCCGGAAGAACACCAATTACGGTATTTTTGGCTTTCTTAAAACACCCCTTGAAAACGAAATCTATCGCGAACCGTTGCCCGTAGCTTTTGCCCACCAGGTGAAAACCGGACCGGCGGAAGTACTGACTGTGGTGGAAGGGGATAAAATAGAGCGTTTTTCCGTGGAGATTGTACGGATTAATCCTCACCAGACCACTAACGGCAAGAATTTATTGATTAACATCACCGACCCCAGGCTTTTGGAAGTTACCGGCGGCATTGTGCAAGGCATGAGCGGGAGCCCCATTATTCAGGACGGCTATCTGGTGGGAGCGGTGACCCATGTGTTGGTAAATGAGCCCACGAAAGGGTACGGTATCCTGGCCGAATGGATGCTGACGGAAACCGGTATATTGGAGCAAGCCCAAGAAGCAGCATAACTACCCTGAAAGTTCCGTCCTCGGACGGAGCTTTTTTATGGGGTAAATTTCCATAAGAAGGAAGGAAAACCATTTTCCGCGTCGAAAGATCTATCTTGTTGAGAAATTCGTTGATATTTTTTAGACGGAGGGCGGGGTCAAAAGAATGTCAGAAAAAATTAACGTATTGATCGTTGACGACAATCGGGAGTTCTGCGAAATACTACATAATTATTTAACAGAAAATGAGGAATTTTCAGTAGTTGGCGTGGCTTATAACGGCCTGGATGCGCTGAAGCTTATTCAGGAAAAAGAACCTGATGTCATAGTGCTGGATATTATTATGCCTCATCTGGACGGCATCGGGGTGTTGGAAAACTTGGAAACCATGGATTTAGCTGCCCGTCCTAAAGTAATTATTCTAACGACTCTCGGGCAGGAATTCATGACGAAGCGAACCGTTGAATTGGGTGCTGATTATTACATACTTAAACCCTTTGACCTGGATGTATTAGGTGTGCGCATCAAGCAGCTGGCTAAAGGCAGTGTAAAAATGGTTCAGAACCCGGTCAAAACCAGACATTTGGATGTTGAAGTCACCAAAATCATTCATCAAATGGGAGTACCGGCCCACATTAAAGGCTATCAGTACTTACGGGATGCCATCATGTTCGTCATTGACGATGTCAGTTTGCTCGGGGCTGTTACCAAAGAATTGTATCCCATGATTGCCGAAAAATACCATACCACGCCCAGTCGGGTAGAAAGAGCTATTCGCCATGCCATTGAATTGGCCTGGGACCGGGGCAATGTAGAAATGATGAATCGCTTTTTCGGTTATACCATCAATGTAGAACGAGGCAAACCTACTAATTCAGAGTTTATCGCTATGATTGCCGACAAACTGCGTATCCAAGCGAAGATCAGCTGATGTGTTACAGCCTGGGTTATGACGACCCAGGCTTTTGTATTTCCAGGCCTTTTTCAAACCATAATAAGCATGAATAGGAATTACCATGGTTCGGGTGATAGAATTGCCAATCCAGGGCCGGTGCCGTGTAGACCAACGAACCAAGAATTTGATCCAGAGACTGCGCCCCCATGAAATTGCCGTGGTGGACCACATCGATTTGGATGATATAGCCGCTGATGCCTTGCTCCAGAAACGAATTAAAGCATTAATTAATGCGGCACCGTCCCTTTCAGGTCGCTACCCGGCTTTGGGGACGAGCAAGTTATTAAACGCCGGTATCCCGGTCATCGATAGGGTGGGAAGCAAAATCCTGGCAGAAATTCACGATGGGAGCATCGTACGCATCGACGGTAACCGGATTTATGTCAATGACCGGGTTTTCACCGGTCGCCGGCTGGAGCTCCAGGAGCTGACCGGGGAGCTCACCAAAGCTGAACAAAACCTGAACCAGCAATTAGAGCGGTTCGCCCTCAACACAATGGATTTTGCTCTCCGGGAAATGAAATCCATTTTTGCTCCTTTACCCCTCCCACCTTTAAAGACTTCCTTGGAAAAAAAGCACGTATTGATTGTGGTCCGGGGCCCCGATTACCGGGAGGATTTACAGGCTATCCGCCCTTACATCGATGAGGTCAAGCCGGTCTTGATCGGTGTGGACGGTGGGGCTGACGCCCTGCTGGAAGAAGGATACCGGCCCCACATCATTTTGGGCGACATGGACAGCGTTTCCGATAAGGCTCTGGGGTGCGGTGCTGAAATCATTGTGCACGCATATCCTAACGGCATAGCCCCCGGCAAGGAACGAGTCGAAAAATTAAACCTGCCCCATCACATCCTGCCCGCCCCCGGTACCAGCGAGGATGTATCCTTTCTTCTGGCCTTCGAAGCCGGTGCGGAGCTGATCATCGCCGTCGGTACCCATACAACCCTCCTGGATTTCCTTAACAAGGGACGGGCAGGGATGGCCAGTACTTTCCTGGTCCGGCTCAAAGTAGGAAATATCTTGATTGATGCCAAAGGTGTCAACAAACTCTACAGGCAGCGGCTGAGAGGCGCCTACCTGGCTAAAATCCTGGCCGCTGCTTTGCTGCCCATCAGCTTGATTGCCGTCATCCACCCAAATCTCTACCAGCTCATGCGCCTGGTGTGGATCAAGTTCAGATTGCAGTTCGGGTTTTAAGGGGAGAAGGTTATGCAGGGAAATATTTCTATTGTCATCCCGGCTTATAATGAAGCGGGTTCCATTAGGGAAACCATCCAGGCCTTGCGCGAGTTTCCTGAAATCAAAGAAATCATCGTTGTCGATGATGGTTCTCGGGACCATACCGCTCAGTATGCTAGACAGGAGGGAGCTACGGTCTGGCAACACAGCCGGAATCTCGGTAAAGGCGCCGCCCTCAACACCGGTTCCGCTTTGAGCACAGGTGATGTGATTGTATTTTTAGACGGGGATCTAGGCTCCTCTGCCAGGGAAGCATGTAAGCTATGGCAGCCGGTGCTGGCCGGCGAAGCTGATTGTGTTATTGCCCGTTTCCCTAAAGCGAAGCGTAAGGGCGGTTTCGGTTTAGTAAAAAGACTCGCCCAATGGGGGGTAACACGTATCGGCGGGACACCGGTACAGGCTGTTCTTTCCGGGCAGCGGGCCATGACCAGAAAAGCTTTGGAAGCTATCTTTCCCTGGCCCGATGGGTTCGGGGCGGAGATGGGTGCCACCATCCGGCTTCTAAAACAAGGCTACCGCCTCAAAGAGGTGGAGGTAGCCATGGAACACCGGGAAACGGGGAGAGACTGGGCAGGCTTTTGTCACCGCGGCAGGCAATTCGGTCATATCATGAAGACACTGGCGAAAGAGGCGTTGAGATGAGACCGTTAGCCTTGTTATTACTGGGTTATGGATTGACGCGGTGCTGTTTGCCTTGGAGTCTAAAATACATGTTGGCGAAGGGATTTAAAGCGACAAACTACCTGGGGCACACTTTACCGGCACCGGCAGGAGTGGTGCCTGCGGCGGTCTCCCTGACGGTTATGGCAGCAACTAGGCCCTGGCTTCGCCCGGTCGAAGGGTGGTCAGTCCTCCTGTTATGCTTAAGCATAGCCGTGCTGGGTTTGGTGGATGATTTAAAGGGAGAAGGTATTCATAAAGGATTTCGCGGTCATTTCAGGGCATTGCGGCATGGTCATGTTACCACGGGTTTCATCAAAGCCGCCGGCGGTCTGATACTAGCCCTGACCGGTGCGTGGACCTTAGGTAACCATGAATTGATTAACCTGGTGGTCAATACATTGTTAATTGCCTTGATGACCAACTTCCTTAATTTAATGGATTTGCGGCCGGGTAGAGCTACGAAATCGTTTATCGCCGGTGCCGCCATATTAGTTTTGGCGGCGCCGCGGGCCGAACCGGACTGGCTATTCATCGTGGTAGGATCCGCTTTAGCCTACCTACCCGACGATCTTAAGATGAAAAGCATGTTGGGGGATACCGGGGCCAATTTTTGGGGATTTGTGTTAGGGTTGTCGGCGGTAGTCTCCCTAAGCATAACGGTCAAAGCAATGGTACTGGCGCTTCTTTTGGCAGTGCACTTTTATGCGGAAAGGCACTCTATTACCCGGTTAATTGAAAGGACTCCCTGGTTGAATTATCTCGATCGTCTCGGTCGACCTGATTATTAAGAGGTGAGAAGGATGCTGAATCTCGCGGAGGGAACCGTAGTAAAAGTACTGGAGCAGACAGAGGCCATGACCCTGGTGCTGGTGCAGTTGGGTCAGGAAGTACATCATGCTGCCTGTTACCACGATTTTTCCGGTAAGCCGCAGCAGGGAGACCTGGTAGTTCTTAACACCACTGCCGTGGATTTAGGGCTGGGTACGGGAGGCTATCATTTTGTTGTTTATAACAAATCCCGCCCGCTCTCAGGTAAACAAAAGCGGCCGGGACATATCATGAAGCTGCGCTACACACCGCTGCAGTTCAGCGTTTTAAGTGTCGAAGAAGAAAACAGTCCTTACCGTAAATGCCTGGAGGACAGCATGTCCCTGGCCGGCATGCCGGTAGTCGTGACCCTGCTCCATAGTCATCTTGCCCCCGCTGCTCTGGCGCTGCACTGGGCCGGGCAAGGAAAGTTGAAAATAGTCTACGTCATGACGGACGGGGGCGCCTTACCCATTGCTTTCAGCAGGCTCGTAACCGCATTGAAAGAAAAAGGAATCATTGCGGGAACGGTCACGGCCGGACATGCCTTCGGCGGTGATTTGGAAGCCGTTAACTACTTCTCCGCTTTACTGGCTGCCAGGGAAGTACTGAAAGCCGATGTGGTGATTGCCGGCATGGGGCCGGGCCTGGCGGGAACCGGCACTAGATTTGGCTTTTCCGGCGTTGAACAAGGACAAATTGTCAATGCGGTAGCCTCATTGGAGGGTAAGCCGGTCGTGGTGCCCCGGATTAGTTTTGCTGACCCGCGGGCGCGCCACCGGGGTTTAAGCCATCACAGCCAGACCATTCTCAAAACTGTGGTTTTGACTCGCGCCTGGGTAGGACTGCCCAAGCTGCCGCCGGAACAAGCCCAGTTTCTGTGGCAGCAAATCAAAAAAGAAAGGTTAGATGACAAGTTTCATTTTGTCGAAAAGGATGCCGTCCCTTTAAAAACACTTTTTCACGAGTTCGACATTCAACTTACCACCATGGGGCGTATTTATGACGAGGACCCGGCTTTTTTTGATGCTGCCTGGGCTGCGGGCCTGGTTGCCTGTGATTTGTTAACTCCAGGTCACTGGAAATGAGACCTCACCAGTTGTTCCAGCGTCCATTCACTTGGAAATGCGGCCAGCCAGTTCTTCAGCTCTTCACAGGTCCCGCAAAAAACAAAACCTTCCTTCTTCACCAGCACTTCCATGGTCACGACCCCCTTCTATAGGTACCAGTCATGAATTAGGCTGTCCTCCATATGTCTAGTATTAGGTTTACGCCAGGCAGCGCGAGAATATGTAAGGAGGTTCCTCAAGTGACATGGACCCCGGTTATCAATTGTTCTGTGGATGCCTCTGGTGCCAGGCAAGCGGCTTTAGCTAATCACCTGGTGGTGATTGTGGATATTATCGACATGTCAACCACTTTAGAAGGAGCGCTGGAAGCAGGTGCCCTCAAAGTCTACGGAGCCAGTCCTGACCGGGTCCAACCACCCGTGCCGGTAAATCCTTTCCGGATCGGACAAAAAGCCGGTTTGCTGGCCAGGCAGTTGAAGGTGCCGGTTGTCATCGTTGCTGAACCACGTTTCGGTCCGCACCGGAGCAGGTTGGCCGCTTGTGCATCTGTCCGTAGAGGACTCCATGAAGCCGGTGTGGCGGACTACCTGGTAGTGCCGAATCTGGGTGCCAGTACTGCTGAAGTGGTAGATTTCAAAAGCACCATCGTCGTCGCTGTTACCTATTCCGGCGGCGTGGCTTACGATGCCGCTTACAATGCCGGCGGCACGTGTACGACGGCGACTATTGCCCGGACCAGGCACATGAAGGGGTTGGAACCTGCCCGGCGCGGCATCCAACGGGCACTGCACCTGGCTAGAATTCGCCGAAAAAACATCACTTTTGTAGCAGCCAGCAGCCAGTCCCTGGAAGATGTGCTGGCGGCCCAGTGGCTGTCTCAATTTGCTGTCGCCAACAGGAACCGCCGGTTATAATCTGAGCTTAGGTCCCATAAATATTTAATAACCTGATCTTAGGAGGAACCCGAGTGCTGAAGGTGTTTAGAACGTTGTGGCTCAATCATGCCCGGGACAACCTGTGGTTTTATCTCTTGACTGTCTTTTGCTTAGTAGCCGGCATTATTACCGGGACTGTTTCCGTAAAACTGCTTACGGCGGAAGAAGCCCTGGAGTTGGGGGACTACTTGTCATCCTTTTTCATGGAGTTGGAAGGGCTGGGTTGGGATCAATTGGTGGTCATCAAACAATCTTTATATAATAACCTTAAAACCATGGGGCTAATCTGGTTTCTGGGACTGACGGTGGTCGGCACTCCCATGATCCTGCTGTTACTCTACTTTGAAGGTTTTACCCTTGGTTTTACAGCCGGTTTCTTGGTACAGAGTAAAGGACTGGAGGGTATTTTACTGGCCCTCACGGCGCTAACCCCTCCAAATATCTTTTTTTTGCCCGGATTAATTACGGCCGGAGTCATTGGTATCACCTTTTCCGTGTGGTTGGTCAAAGGACGGCATGAATACAGGCGGGACGGTATCTTGCAGCAGTTTTTTGCCTACAGCATCAGTATCGGGATTCTCTGTATCCTGGTGGTAGCTGCGGCTTTCTTGGAAGCATACTGTTCGCCGCTCCTCATGAAACTGGTGATTTCTTAACCCCGGGCAGGTTTCTGCCATATTTTTTTGTCCAAAAACAGGAAACAGGACGCCTGTGTTGAAGTAAGAAACAAGAATGATCTCCCGGGGTGAGGAAATGCTGGATCATTACATTGACGGCTTCATCAAGTATCTGGCGGTGGAGAGAGGCTTAGCGGAAAACACCATGGATTCGTATTACCGCGATCTCAAGCATTGGCAAAAATTTTTGGCCAACCATGATATTAACAGGATGGACGAGATTGACGAGCACAAGATTCTCCTCTACCTGATGCATTTGAAACAAGAAGGAAAAGCCGTAACCACCGTATCGAGACACCTTGCCTCCATTAAGACTTTTTATAAATTCTTGTTAGGAGAAAAACTGGTAAGCTCTAACCCGGCAGCCAAACTGGAGACCCCGAAAACGGGAGTAAGGCTGCCGCAGGTGATGACGGAAGATGAAGTGGACAAGCTGCTGCAGCAGCCTAATCTAAGCACGCCGGCAGGCATCCGAGATAAAGCTATGTTGGAGCTGTTGTATGCTACCGGGCTGCGGGTCAGTGAACTGGTTTCCCTTGACATAGATCAGGTAAATTTGGATGTCGGTTTGCTCCGTTGTATGGGAAAGGGATCCAAAGAACGGGTGGTGCCCATCGGTTCCGTTGCCGCCGAATACCTGCGGCTTTATCTTCAAAAGGGCAGGACCCGCCTGGCCAACAAGCATTCTCGCAATGCCCTCTTTCTTAATCATCTGGGCACTCGTTTGACCAGGCAAGGTTTTTGGAAAATTTTAAAAAAATATGTCCAGGATGCAGGCATCAAAACCAATGTTACCCCCCATACCTTGCGGCATTCCTTTGCCACCCATTTACTGGAACATGGAGCGGACTTGAGAGCGGTACAGGAAATGCTGGGTCATGCTGACATTTCTACCACACAAATCTACACCCATGTGACCCAGACCAGGTTAAAACAAGTATACAACCAGACACATCCAAGAGCATAGTTGATGGGAGGTTCTACGTTGACTCAACTGTTAAGGAAAATTACAGAAGCAGCGGCATTTGTTGCGCAAGAAATTACCAAAGCGGAAATTGGCATCATCCTCGGTTCAGGTTTGGGCGGCCTGGTGGAGCAAGTACAGGATGCCAAGGTTATCCCTTATGATGAGATACCCCATTTTCCCATAGCGACGGTGGCCGGCCATGCCGGTCGATTAGTGGGAGGTACCATCGGCGGGAGGCATGTGGTGGCCATGCAGGGTCGCTTTCATTACTATGAAGGATACAACCTGGAAGAGGTTACCTTCCCGGTACGGGTCATGAACAGGCTCGGGGTTAACACCCTCATCATTACCAATGCTGCCGGGGGATTAAACCCTCTTTTCCGGCCCGGTGATCTCATGCTGATTAGCGATCACATTAACTTCCTTGGACTTAATCCTTTGAGAGGGGAGAATATGCCTGAGCTGGGCCCCCGTTTTCCCGATATGACGAGAGCCTATGATGCCTCCTTGCGGCAGTTGGCCAGGGAAAAAGCTAGATCCCTAGCCATTACTTTGCACGAAGGTGTCTACGTTTGGGTTGGGGGACCAAGCTATGAAACGCCTGCAGAAGTCAGAATGCTGCAGGCTTTGGGAGGGGACGCAGTGGGGATGTCCACTGTACCCGAAGTCATTGTCGCTAATCATAGCGGTATGAGGGTACTGGGGTTTTCCTGCATCACCAATGCGGCCGCCGGCCTTGGACATGCTCAACTGGATCACGTGGAAGTAGTGGAAACAGCCCAAGAGGGTGGCAGAAAGTTGCAAGAGCTTGTATGTGAGATTATCAGCAGCTTGTAAGGAGGATTTCCGGTGCGCACCGTGGACCTGATCACCAAAAAACGGGATGGACACCCCCTGTCAAAGGAAGAAATCGAGTTTCTCATCAGGCAGTACACTTTGGACCGGATTCCCGACTACCAAATGTCCGCCTGGGCTATGGCCGTCTATTTCAGAGGCATGAATCATGAGGAAACCCTGGCTCTGACCCAAGCCATGATTCAATCCGGCGAAACGGTGGACTTATCTCATATTGAGGGAACGATCGTAGACAAGCACAGCACCGGCGGTGTGGGCGATACTACCACGCTGGTACTGGCACCTTTGGTGGCCGCAGCAGGAGTCCCGGTAGCTAAAATGTCCGGGCGGGGGCTCGGTCATACCGGCGGCACCCTCGACAAACTGGAAACCATCCCCGGCATGCGGGTTGACATAGAGATCAAGGAATTCATTGCACAGGTGAACCGGATCGGTGTCGGTGTGGTTGGCCAAACGGGCAATCTGGTACCGGCTGACAAGAAGCTTTATGCCCTAAGGGATGTGACCGGGACGGTGGAGAGCCTTCCCTTAATCGCCGCCAGCATTATGAGCAAGAAATTGGCCGCCGGAGCCGACGCTATCGTCCTGGATGTAAAAACAGGCAGCGGCGCTTTCATGAAAACCAGGGAAGAATCTTTCGCCCTGGCTGAGCTGATGGTGGAAATCGGGCAGGGATTAGGGCATCCTACCGTGGCTTTTATTACCGATATGGATCAGCCCTTAGGTCATGCCGTCGGCAACGCTTTGGAAGTTAAAGAAGCCATTTACACGTTACAAGGAAACGGGCCCCGGGATCTGACCGAATTATCCTTAACTCTCGGAGCTGAGCTGTTAGTGCTGGCAGGCAGGGTCACAACCTCCGAAGCAGGACGGGCGTTGCTGGTGCAACGGCTACAATCCGGGGCAGGATTGGAGAAACTTGCCCAATTAATTGAAGCACAAGGCGGCAATCCCGAGGTCATCGACAACGTAGCCCTGCTCCCTCAGGCACCGGTGGTATTACCGGTATGCTCGCCGGCAGCCGGATACATCCATGCCATCGACTGCCAAAGCATCGGCCGCATTGCCATGGTTTTGGGTGCCGGCAGAGCTACGAAAGAAGACCCCATTGATCCTGCCGTTGGACTGGAGATCATGAAAAAGGTAGGGGATCAGGTATGTGCAGGGGAAGAAATCGCTTATGTCCATGCCCCAAATACCGCCGCGGCTCAAGCTGCCGTGCAGCAATCATTACGATGCTTCCACATATCACCCCATGCACCGGAGAAACGGCCCCTCATCTACGGTAAAGTAACTGGACGCCGCTAAACGGAATTCAAGGCCCCATGCCTGGACATAATAAAAGAGTAGTTGCAACGAGGAGGTAACAATATGTGGAGACGTGTCACTACTCTTTTATTAGTGGTCTTGTTCCTTGCGCCCGTGGGCAAGGCCCCGGTCCTGGCAGCACCCAGCCTTACCTTGGAAGCTGAGGGAGCCATTTTGATGGATCCCCTCACCGGGCAGGTTTTGTTCGAACAGAATGCCGACAAGAAATGGTATCCCGCCAGTATGACCAAAATCATGACTTTAGGCCTGGCTTTGGAAGCCATTGAGCAAGGTCTTGTGTCCCTGGATGACGAGGTCATTACCAGCGAAAATGCCGCCGGCTACGGGGGCACTCAGGTTTACCTGGAGCCCGGTGAAAAATTCCCTTTAAGAGAAATGCTAATTGCCATTGCCGTGGGTTCGGCCAACGATGCCAGCGTCGCCGTGGCTGAATTCTTGGCCGGTTCGGAAGAGGCTTTCGCCGAAAGAATGAACCAGAAAGCCAGGGAACTCGGCGCCACGAATACTAATTTCGTCAATTCCCACGGGTTACATCATGACGACCATTATACTACCCCCCGGGATATGGCTCTCATCTCCAGGTGGGCGTTGTCCTTTTCCATGATGAAAGAATTAACCAGCATCAAAGAATATACCTTCCGGCCTGAACCCAAGTTGCTGATCCTCTACAACACCAATAAGTTGTTATGGTGGTACCCGGGAACCACCGGTTTGAAGACGGGCACCACTTCGGCAGCAAAACGAAATCTTACCGCCACGGCCGAACGAAACAATGTGGAACTCCTGTCTGTGGTCATGGGAGTAGACCGGAAAAACGGTCACTTTGGGGAAACCATGAAACTACTGAATTGGGGCTTTGCCAGCTTCAAATATGAACAGTATTTCGCTCCGGGAGACGTAGTCCAAGAAATCAAAGTGAGCAAGGGAAGTAAAGACACGGTACCCCTGGTGGCGGCGCAAAAAGTAGGAGCTCTGTTAGATAAACAAGGCGAACACCAACTGGAAACCAGGGTTGAAGCACCCGACGTTGTATTAGCTCCCGTGGTTAAAGGACAGGAGATAGGCGTCATTCGTATTCTTAAAGACGGTACGGAAATCAGCAGGGTACCCCTGGTGGCAGGGGAAGAGATACCCAGGATTTCTTTCTGGCAGTTATTCCGAAAATCGTGGCAAAAAGCGTTGACCATTTGAGTTAGAGCAGCAGGTGCTGTTGGCCTGCTGCTAATTTTTTACTTTGTTCCAATAATTAGCAGGAAATAAGCCGGCAATGGCGAATTCCATCCATAGCGACGGTGAACAGGAGGCAACGGATATGCTGCTGGAAACCCAAAAAATCAACAACAGCTTAGTGGTGAAAGTCAAAGGTGAGCTGGATTTGCTCACAGCGGAGACATTCCGCAATTTGGTGGAAAGAGCCATCAACCGGGAAAAAACGCAAAACCTCATTTTGGATATGGAACAAGTAGATTTTATCGACAGCTCCGGCCTGGGGGTAATTCTCGGACGCTATCGCCGCATCCGGGAGCAGGGCGGCAATATGGCCATCGTCGGCGTGAAACCCCATGTGAAACGCATCTTGGAACTGGCAGGAATCATGGGAATTGTCAAAGTATATCAACAGACAGAACAAGCGTTACAAGAAGTGAATTAGGGAGGCCTCTCTCATGAAAGCGCATAATACCATAAAACTGACAATTCAGAGTCTACCTGAAAACATTCCCCTGGCCCGGGTCACTGTAGCGGCTTTTATTGCCCAATTGGATGTAACGGTGGACCAGCTGGAAGATATTAAAGTAGCCGTTTCAGAAGCCATTTCCAACGCCATTATTCACGGCTATGAGCATCGTCCCAACGAATGGGTTGAGATAGAAGTATCACGTTTTGACGAGACTTTTCAAATTGTGGTGCGGGACTACGGAAAAGGCATTGAAGATGTGGAAGCGGCGCTAAAGCCTGCTTATTCCACCGACAGCGAAAGGATGGGCCTCGGTTTCGTCTTTATGCAATCCTTCATGGATGAAGTAAAGGTTACTTCTGAAGTGGGCAAAGGTACTACGGTGGTGTTAATCAAACATCTGGCGCCAGGCAAAGACGCCCCTAATTAGGGGAGGTTAAACATGGTCACCCGTTTATCGGACATGAACCTGCCTCGTTATCCCTTGCTCTCCGATGATGAGATGACAGAGCTGCTCAAAAAAGCTAAAGCCGGGGACGCAAAGGCCAGGGAAAACCTGATCAATTGTAATTTAAAGCTTGTTTTCAGCCTGGTACAACGTTTCGACAATAGGGGCTATGAATTAGAAGACTTGTTTCAGATTGGCACCATCGGTTTAATTAAGGCCATCGATAAATTCGATTTTTCCTACAATGTCAAGTTCTCCACCTATGCGGTACCGATGATTATCGGGGAAATAAAAAGATTCTTGCGCGATGACAATCCAATTAAAGTCAGCCGTTCCATGAAAGAAACCGCTTACCGGGTGCACCGCCTGCGGGAACAGCTGACGAAAAAACTGGGGCGGGAACCATCCATTTCCGAATTGGCTGAGGAATTGAACGTCAAGCCGGAACAGATCATTGCCGCTTTGGATGCCATCCAGCAACCCGGTTCCATCTATGAAACCCTTTACCAGGATGAGGGAGATCCCATTTTTTTGTTGGACCAGCTCAGTGATCCGAAAGACCATCAAGCTTGGATTGACAAGCTGGCTTTGAGGGAAGTATTGGAAAAACTTCCGGAACGGCATAAGCAGGTCATTTTGATGCGGTTTTTCGAAGACAAGACGCAAACAGAAGTAGCCCAAACCGTCGGCCTTTCGCAGGTACAAATTTCCAGAATCGAGCGGCAAGCTTTGAAAATCATGCGAGAACTATTAAACCAAGATGGCAATAGTGCAAGATAATTCATGCTTGTGCTTTTTTTGTCTTCATAATTGACGGCCGTGAAGAAATACTAAAAAAGACTCTTAATCGAAGAAATCCATCCAAGGAGGGCAAAAGGCAATGTACGTCAAAGTGCTGGAACTGGTCGGCGAATCACCGAACAGCTGGCGGGATGCGGTAGAAAACGCGGTACGGGAAGCGTCTAAAGAACTTCCCAATGTGACGGGGGTCGAGGTGTATAACTTAACTGCCAATGTGGAAAACGGCCGGGTTTCTGAGTTTAAGGCAAATGTTAAGGTGGCCTGTGTCAGCGACAAACCGGATTTTTAACCAACGTCCAGCTAGTGGAGCTAATCCACTAGCTGTGCTTTTTTATGTATAAAACCGTGGGCAAACGGAAAAATAATGGGTGGGGGTGTACCTGGTGGCGGAACCAAATGAACTGGAACAGCAAATAAAGATGGAACGGGAGCTATACGAGCAAAAGGAATACCAGGATTTGATTAAAAAGGTCAAACCAAAAGTGCCGGTAGCCAGGAATGCTCTGGGCGCATTCCTTGTGGGTGGAACCATCTGTCTGATCGGGCAGCTTGTTTTAACGGCCTTTCTCAACAGCGGTTTGCCCCAGAAAACAGCTATCGGTGCTACCGCAGCAGTGATGATTTTTGCCGGTGCCCTGTTGACCGGGTTAGGGATCTACGATATCATCGCCAAGTTTGCCGGTGCCGGGAGCATCGTCCCCATTACCGGATTTGCCAACTCCATCGTTGCTCCGGCGCTGGAATTCAAGAACGAAGGCTATGTCTTAGGCCTGTCATCCAAGATGTTTGTCATTGCAGGTCCTGTTTTGGCTTACGGGTTTATAGCTTCGGTAGCCATTGGCTTGATTTATTATTTCTTTCCGTAGTGGAGGCTCCAGATGAGTGCAGCTAAGAAAGTGGGCAAGCAAACGATTGCTTTCGCTAACCCACCGGTGATTGTCGGCCGGGCCACCGCCGTGGGCCCTAAGGAAGGTAAGGGTCCATTAAAAGATTATTACGATGTAATTGCTGAGGACAATTACTTTTACAATACTACCTGGGAAAAAGCAGAAAGGAAGTTTTTCCAGACTGCGGTCAGGTTAGCCATTGAAAAAGCTAACTTAAAACCAAGCGATATCGATTATTTCCTGGCCGGGGACTTGCTTAATCAAATTATCTCAGCTACTTACACGGCCAGGGATTTGGCGATACCGTACTTAGGGCTTTACGGAGCATGTTCCACCATGTATGAAGGTTTAGCTTTAGGTGCCATGTTGGTTGACGGCGGCTTTGCCGAGTATGTTGTCGCAGGCGTATCCAGTCATTATTCCACAGCGGAACGGCAGTTCCGCTTTCCTACGGAACAGGGCGTGCAGAGAACCCCTTCTTCCCAGTGGACGGTCACCGGTGCCGCCGCCGTGGTTCTAGCCTCTCAGGGGCAGGGGCCCAGGATCACTCATGCCACCATCGGCAAAATTGTTGACTTAGGCGTGGGCGATGAAACCGATATGGGATCAGCCATGGCTCCGGCTGCTTTCGATACCATCAGGCAGCACTTGGAAGATACCGGCCGGGATCCCGGTTATTACGACCTTATCGTCACCGGTGATCTGGCCAGGATTGGTCACCGGTTGGTGCAGGCTCTGGGAGAAAAGCACGGCCTGGACTTAAGCCGCAACTATACCGATTGCGGCCTGCTTGTCTATGATGTCTCTCAAGACGTTCATGCCGGCGGCAGTGGATGTGCTTGTTCCGGCGTGGTCACCGTAGGCTTCTTGCTGCAGGAAATGCAAGCCGGTCGTTATCGCCGGATTTTGGGTTTAGGGACAGGGGCCTTGCACAGCCCTATTGCCACTCAGCAAGGAGACACGGTACCCGGTATAGCCCATGCCGTAGCCATTGAGATGTAAGAGGAGGAACATCCCATGAGCTATTTAATGGCCTTCGTCGTAGGCGGTCTCATATGCGTCATTGGCCAATTAATTATGGATCTCACTCCGACCAAAATAACCACGGCTCATATTCTGGTGGGATATGTTACTACCGGGGCCGTACTCAGTGCCCTGGGCCTCTACCAGCCCCTGGTTGATGTAGCCGGGGCAGGCGCCACCATCCCGGTCAGCGGTTTCGGCCATGCTTTAGCCCAGGGAGCCATTGAGGCCGCTCGTTCCAAAGGTTTAATCGGGGCTCTAAGCGGCGGCATTGAAGCTACTGCACTTGGTGTGGCCACCGCAGTCGTGTTTGGTTATATTATGGCAGTCATCTTTAAACCGGTAGGATGAAGTATGGGAAGAAAAGTCATTGCAATTACCGATGGGGACCAATTGGCGGATAAAGCCGCCCGGGAGATAGCCCGCCGGCTCGGCGGCCGCTTTATCTCCCGCTCGGCTGGCAATCCCACGCCCTTATCGGGTGAGGAACTGGTAGAGCTAATTAAAAAAGCAGCCAAAGATCCTGTCATCGTGCTGCTTGATGACCGGGGACATCACGGTGTTGGTAAAGGAGAAGCAGCACTGGCGTACCTGGCGCAGCATCCTGACATCGAGTTATTAGGTGTGGTGGCTGTAGCTTCCAATATCAAAGATGCGAAAGGAACTCCCGTCGATTTCTCCGTCACCCGCGATGGAGAAATTTTCCCTGGTCCGGTGGACAAAGACGGCAAGCCGGCCACCGGGAAGTATTTGATCGGCGATACGGTGCAGGTATTGTCTCAACTACCCGTTCCTTTGATAGTGGGTACCGGGGACACAGGTAAAATGGCCGGCAAAGACCGGCAGCAAGATGGTTCTCCCGTTACCCTGCAGGCGGTACAAGCCATTTTACAAAACCACCAAGATGGGAATGAAGTGACATGAACCACAAAACCATCGGTATACCTAGGGCGCTTTTTTATTATTATCTCTTTCCTTTGTGGGACACCTTTTTCAGGGAATTAGGTTTCCGCGTCATTCTGTCACCCTGCACGGACAAGAGAATAGTGAACCTGGGTACGGAAAAAGCGGTCGACGAAGTCTGTTATCCCGTAAAGATTTATTACGGTCACGTGGCCAGCTTAACCGGTCAAGTTGATTACCTCTTTTTGCCTCGTATCATCAGTATTGAAAAGAAAAACTATATTTGTCCCAAGTTCATGGGGCTACCGGACATGATTAAAGCCTGCTTTTCTGATTTGCCTCCCATCATTGATCAAAAATTCGATGACAGCAAAAAGGATACCGGCATGTACGCCGATTTCCTTGCGCTGGGTCAAAAGCTGGGCTTTACCCAGAAAGCAATCAAAAACGCCTACCTGCAGGCAGCCAGACAATGGGATGAATACAAAACAATAATGCACAACGGCTCCCATCCCATGCAAATATTGGACGGATTTAAAGCGACGGTCAAAGGTGAGAAACCTATCAAGATTGGGTTATTGGGCCACGGATACAACATTTACGATCGCTACGCCAGTATGAACATCGTGAAAAAACTTCACGACTTAGGCGTGGAGATTATCACCGCAGAAATGATCCCGGACCGGGTCATCGACGAAGCAGCCGGCATCCTGCCAAAAAGGGTGTTCTGGACCCTGGGGCATAAAGTGGTAGGCAGCGCTCTATACCTAATCACAAGAGACGACGTGGCCGGGCTCATCCATGTGGCTTCCTTTGGCTGCGGCCCTGATTCCATGATCGGAGAGATGTTGCAGCGCCTGTTGCGGCGCCGGGGCCAAAAACCGCTCTTGACCTTAACCATTGATGAACACACGGGTGAAGCGGGCCTGGATACCAGGTTGGAGGCTTTTATCGACATGATCAGTAGGAGGAAGGTATCTTGAAGATTACTTTCCCGCACATGGGACACTTAGACTTGACAGTGCAGACCTTGTTACAAGGTCTCGGATGGGAAACGGTAGTGCCGCCGCCCTGCACAAAAAAGACCCTCTCCCTGGGGGTCAGGTATGCCCCTGAGTTTGCCTGCCTGCCGTTGAAAATCAACATCGGGAACTATTTGGAGGCGTATGAGCAGGGAGCTGCACTGGCTCTTATGGTAGGCGGCGTCGGTCCATGCCGTATCGGGTATTACGGAACCATCCAGCAGGAAATCTTAAGAGACTTAGGAGTTCAAATGGAGCTTATCGTGTTGGAACCGCCCGATGCTCACCCCAGGGAATTGTGGCAGAAAATTAAATACTTAAAAAGAGTCCCTTGGAAACAAGTCATCCTGGCTATTCTCCTGTCCTGGCATAAAACCAGGGCCATGGACATTTTAGAGGAAAAGGCTTTGGTACTTAGAGCGCGAGAAGTTCACCGCGGCTGCGTTGACCGGCTGCTCGAAGAAGCAAAGAGCCGGCTGTTAACGGCGGATTACGTCCAAGGGATCAAAGAGATCACGCAAGACTATTTAAGAAAGATGGAGGCCCTGCCTCTTAAACCGGAAGAAGAACCAGGGATCACCGTCGCCATCGTCGGCGAAATCTACACGGTGTTGGAGCCTTTTGCTAACTTGGGATTGGAGCGGCATCTCAACGGTTTAGGGGTAGAAGTGAAAAGGCCTTTATTCCTTAGCAGTTGGATAAATGAACACTTGTTCCGGGGCATCCTGGACATAGAAGGAACGAAAAATGCGCCGGAGTTGGCCAAGCCCTTCCTGAATTCTTTTGTCGGGGGGCACGGGCGAGAAACGGTAGGCAGCGCGGTAGCATATGCCCGGAAGGGTGTGGATGGAGTCATTCAAATTGCGCCTTTAACTTGTATGCCTGAAATTGTCGCTCACTCCGTTTTACCCAGAGTGAGCCAGGCTTATGGTGTACCCACCTTGACGTTGTATGTGGACGAGCAAACGGGAGAAGCCGGACTGTTGACGCGCCTTGAGGCCTTCATTGAGATGCTTAGACACCGGAAAAGGAGTATGAAACGAGCATGAAAAAGATATTCCTAGGTATCGATGTGGGTTCTGTAAGTACGAATCTCGTTCTACTGGACCAGACAGGCCATTTGGTTGATAAAATCTACCTGCGGACCCAGGGACAACCTATTGCCACTATTCAAAAAGGTTTGTCCCAGCTTCAAGCCAAGTGGGGCGACCATATGCAAATCGCCGGTGTCGGCACCACCGGCAGTGCCCGGCACCTGGTATCAGTGTTAATTGGGGCTGACATTGTCAAGAATGAGATCACAGCCCATGCAGTGGCGGCCTCTGAATTGGTGCCGGGTGTCCAAACAGTGCTGGAAATAGGCGGACAAGATTCTAAATTGATTATTCTCCGGGACGGTGTCGTTACCGATTTTGCCATGAACACGGTCTGTGCCGCCGGTACCGGATCCTTTCTCGACCAGCAAGCCCACCGTTTAGGACTGCCCATCGAGGAATTCGGCAAGCTAGCCTTACGGGCCAAGGCCCCGGTGCGTATTGCCGGAAGGTGCACTGTCTTTGCGGAAACGGACATGATCCACAAGCAGCAAATGGGGCACCCGGTGGAGGAGATTGTGGCCGGTCTTTGCCAAGCCCTCGTCCGCAACTTCCTAAGCAATTTGGGCAAGGGCAAAGAACTCCTGCCCCCGGTGGTATTCCAAGGGGGAGTGGCTGCCAATGCGGGTATCAGGGATGCTTTTGAGAAAGCTTTGGAGACTGAAATCATCGTACCGGAACATTACAATGTGATGGGAGCCATCGGGATGGCGATCCTGGCGAGGGAGGAATGGCTCAAAGGGCGCTCCACCAATTTCAAAGGCTTTGGCTGTGCTACCTTACCGTTCCGGCAATCAGGCTTTGAATGCCAGGACTGCCCCAATGGTTGTGAAATCATCCAAATTAAGCAGGAATCCACCATCATCGCCCGCTGGGGCGATCGCTGCGGCAAATGGTCAAGTCTAAAGGCCGTCGGGACCGGCGCCTAACAAATTATTGTTTTGACAAACCTGTCATATTATGTTAAACTAACCGCAAAATTACCGTCTGGCCAAAGATGACTGGGAAGCCCCAGTCATTTTTCAGATGTACGTAGGGAGAGGATGGCATGAAATTACACGGTACCATGAGCATCAACCGGCACGGTCATTTGGAAATCGGCGGTTGTGATACCACGTACCTGGCCAAGGAGTTCGGCACTCCGCTGATCGTGTACGATGAAGCTTTGATCCGGGAAACTTGCCGGAACTACTACAACTCCTTTGTTAAACCCTATCCCAGGAACCTAGTGATTTATGCCAGTAAGGCCTTTTCCAGTCCCGCCCTGTACCGCATTATTAATGAGGAGAATTTGGGATGTGACGTGGTTTCCGGTGGCGAACTCTATGCCGCCCTATCCAGCGGTTTTCCGCCCCACAAGATCTATTTCCACGGTAATAATAAAAGCCCCCAGGAATTAACCATGGCCCTCCAAAACAGGGTAGGGGTCATCGTCGTCGATAACTTTCATGAACTGGAACTGCTTAATTCTCTTGCTGCCTCCCTGGGTGTGAAACAAAAAATACTGCTGCGGATCACCCCGGGTATTGAGGCCCATACCCATGCCTACGTCCAAACCGGTCAAATCGATTCCAAGTTTGGCTTTACTCTGTCTAACGGCCAAGCTCTCTCAGCTGTTAAGAATATGGACAAATATCCCTGGCTGGACTTTAAGGGCGTTCACTGTCACATCGGTTCCCAGATCTTTGAGACCGGCGCTTTCCGGCATGCAGCCCAGGTCATGTTTGATTTTCTGGTGGAAATCAGGCAGGAGACTGGGATCACCTGCGAAGAACTCAATCTGGGCGGTGGTTTCGGCATTTATTATTGCAGTGGCGATACGCCCGCCCCCATTGATGCTTATGCCCGGGCCATCATGGAAGTAATCACTGCAGCAGCTGGGCGGTACAACTATCCACAGCCCCAAATAACCATAGAGCCGGGTCGCTCCATCGTCGGTACGGCCGGTACCACCTTGTATACTGTTGGTTCCATTAAGGATATCCCCGGTGTGCGCAAGTATGTGGCGGTGGACGGCGGCATGGCGGATAACATCAGACCTGCCCTGTACCAGGCCCGGTACGAGGGTGCCCTGGCGAACAAAATGCTGGCAGCTCCCGAGGAGACAGTGACCATCACCGGCAAGTGCTGTGAATCCGGTGACATGCTCATCTGGGACATCCAACTGCCAAGAGTGGAACCGGGTGATGTGCTGGCCATATCATCCACCGGAGCTTATACTTATTCCATGGCCAGTAACTATAACAACCTTGGCCGCCCGGCCGTAGTGCTGGTCCGGGATGGACAGGCGGATCTCATCATCGAAAGAGAAACCTATGACCATATCCTGCAAAGACACAAGATTCCTTCCCGGCTCAGGTAGGGAGTGCAGTAAGATGGAAATCATCTGTTCCCATGAAAACCTTGACTTCGACGGGTTGGCCGCTATGATTGGGGTACAAAAACTGTATCCTGATGCCAAACTGGTCCTGCCCAATAAACTGAGCCAACCGGTAAGAGAGTATTTGGCTCTTTATAAAGATATTTTTTCTTTTTACCGTTACAGCCAGCTGCAAGATAAAACTGAACAGGTGAAAACCGTTATCCTGGTGGATATTAACCAGTTGCAGCGGGTGGAGTTTGCCCAGCGCTGTGTGCAGCAAGGTGCGGCCCTGATCGTTTATGATCATCATCGTTTCAAAACAGGTACTCTGCCTCCTTGGCAAGGAAGAATTGAGCCGGTAGGGGCCACTTCTACTCTGATTGTGGAAGAAACACTCGGGAGAGGGATTAAACTAAGTCCCATCGAAGCGACCCTTTTAGCGATGGGCATTTATCAAGATACCGGTTCCTTGCGGTTTATGGGCACCACTGACCGGGATGCCAAAGCGGTGGCCGATTTGTTGGCAGCCGGAGCCAAACTCTCCGTGGTCAATACTTTTTTGGACCGGCCATTGAACCATGAACAGCAGCAGTTATATAATGTATTAATGGCAAACGGGGAAGAAAAGTGGATTAACGGTACCCACATCTTGGTTTGTTCCGCCCAGACGGTAAAACCGGTGGGAGGTATTGCTCTCATTACAAATAAATTGATTGAACATTCCGGCGCCGACGCTGTCATTACCGCCGTGGCCAACCCCAAACACGTGGATTTGGTGGCTAGAAGCCGCGCAGACTGGGTAAGAATCGATCGCCTATTGGAGCAATTTGGCGGGGGCGGCCATCCGAAAGCAGGAGCGGCCAAAATCAAGGGCGCAGGATTACCAGAGGTGTTAGCAAAGTTAAACGTTCTCTTGGCTTCCTTCGTCCCGGCACCCCTTACGGCCGGGAACTTGATGAGCAGTCCGGTGAAAAGCCTTGACCCGAACCAGACTATCCAGGAAGCAGCCCGCCTGATGCTCCGGTACGGGCATTCCGGTATGCCGGTGGTCGAGCAGGGAAAACTGGTAGGAGTCATTTCCAGGCGGGATGTAGATAAAGCCATCCACCACAACTTGGGACACGCTCCGGTGAAGGCCTATATGAGCCGGAATGTCAAGATTGTTTCCCCCGAGACCCCGATTACGCAAATTGAACGGGCCATGATCAATCACGATATTGGGAGATTACCGGTGTGTGACAACGGTTCGCTGGTAGGCATTGTGACCAGAACCGACCTCTTGCGGGTAATGCACGGGGAGTACCCGAGTAAATTCAGCGTCAATTTCTGTCCTTACGGGGCCCCCATGCAGGCAAATTTCCAAGAGCTAATCCAGCAAAGGTTTTCGCCGGAAATTGTGCAGTTCTTGATACGAGCAGGCGAGTTGGGCAAGCAAGGGGGACAGCCCGCTTTCCTGGTGGGGGGTACCGTGAGGGACATGATCTTAGGCCACCCTAACCAGGATATTGATATCGTGGTGGAAGGCAACGCCCCAAAACTGGCGCAACAGTTGGCTTTAGAATATGATGCCAGGGTGCGTGTTCACGAAGCGTTTCAGACCGCCACTGTACAGCTGCCCTCCGGCCACCGCTTTGATTTCGCGTCGGCACGGACCGAGTTTTATGCCTTTCCCGCTGCTTTGCCTACGGTGGAAAGCGGAAGCTTGAGGGAAGATCTCTATCGCCGGGATTTTACCGTGAACGCCATGGCTGTTTCTCTCGCACCGGATACCTTTGGCCAACTGGTTGACTATTTTTGCGGCTATCGCGATACTATTGACGGGTGCATTCGTGTGCTGCACAACTTGAGCTTCGTCGAAGATCCCACGCGCATTTTGCGAGCCCTGCGTTTCAAAACTAGATTCAATTGGAGTATCGAAGAAGAAACATACCGGTTTCTCCTTGCAGCCATAAAAGAAGAGAGGATTTCCCAAGTATCGTTAAGCCGTTTGTGGCATGAGCTCAGGATTATTCTAACGGAAGAAGAACCTTTACCTATTCTGGAAAGCATGGCATATCTCCGCATTGAAAAACAGGTCTTTCCCGGGATTGAATGGGACCACCGGGTGTTTCGCGCTCTAGCACGCGCCAGAGAATTGATTGCTCAACTGCCGCCGTCCATCAAGGCGGTCCCTTGGAGGATCTACTTGTCCATTCTGTTGTCTCCCTGTTCAATCCATGGGATACCGGCGTTGCTGCAGGAGATGGGCTTAAACCGGAAGGTCCGGCAGGTCATTGAATCTGTGTTCTTAGTACAAGAGGAGCTTGCCCATACGGGACTTTCCCAGGCAGATTTTCTTGGCTGGATACATGAAACCTGCCGGGATAAGGATAATGACACTCTTTTGGCGTTGAGTGCACTGGTCACCCCGCAGGATATGGGAAATCATTTTTATGCCTATCTTTTAAAGAGAAACGAGATAAAACCCGCCTTAACCGGAGATGACCTCATCCAGTTGGGTGTCCACCCCGGTCCCAGGCTGGGAACTATCTTGCGCCAAATAGAGCTGGCCAGATTAACCGGCAAGGTGGCAAGCCGGGAAGAAGAATTGCTGCTGGCAGCACAATTAGCAAGGGGAGGAGAATAGATTTGCCTAGTTTAACCTTTCAAGGATTGCTGACGGCTGTCCCGGCGATCCTGATCGCCATCACCTTTCACGAATATGCCCATGGTAAGACCGCGGCTTTATTAGGGGATCCCACGCCCGGCCGGTACGGTCGCCTCACCCTGAACCCGCTGGCCCATTTGGACCCTATCGGAACCCTGATGTTACTCGTGGCCCGCTTTGGCTGGGCCAAGCCGGTACCGGTTAATCCCTTTTATTTTACCGGAAACAGGCGGAGAGGCATGCTCTTGGTGGGATTGGCCGGGCCTGCCATGAATCTGGTACTGGCTTACCTGGCGGCCTTTGGCTTCAAGCTGGCCTACAATGGTTCCCCTCTGCTGCAAGACTTCTTCCGGGAGCTGCTCTTTGTAAACTTGGCATTGGCTGTATTCAACCTGCTGCCGATTCCTCCCCTGGATGGATCCAAGATCTTGCAAAACTTGCTTCCGGCCGGTTACAGTTCGTTTTTCTATCGACTGGAAGCTTACGGACCGTTGATTTTATTGCTATGCCTGGCCACCGGTTTAATCAGCCGGGTGATGGTGCCAGTGGTGATGACCTTGCTGCAGCTGATCGTTTTCCTGGTAGGATTATAGACCAACATTACCATACAGAAAGGACAGAGCAATCATGAGCAAAGGTAGAATTTTCAGCGGTATGCGCCCGACAGGGAAACTCCATATCGGACACCTAAGCGTGTTAGAAAACTGGGTGAGGTTACAAGATACCAATGAATGCTATTTCGGCATCGTCGATTGGCATGCCCTAACCACCGCCTTCGACAACCCGAAAGCCCTGCCGGACCACATCATCGATATGGCCTTAGATTGGTTGAGTGTGGGCTTGGATCCGGAAAAGAGCGCTGTCTTTGTGCAATCCCATGTTAAACAACACGGGGAACTGCATCTGTTATTGTCGATGATTACTCCCTTATCCTGGTTAGAGAGAGTACCTACTTTCAAAGACCAAGTTCAACAGCTCAAAACGCAAGGGAAAGATATTAACACCTACGGGTTCCTTGGTTATCCCCTGCTGATGGCGGCAGATATCTTGGTCTACCGGGCCAACCTGGTGCCCGTGGGCGTGGATCAATTACCTCACCTGGAACTGTGCCGGGAAATAGCCAGGCGGTTTAATTTTCTCTATCAAGTATCCTTGTTCCCGGAGCCCCAAGCGGTCCTATCTAGGGAAAACGTGCTCCCCGGTACCGACGGGCGCAAGATGTCCAAAAGCTACGGAAACGAAATACCCATCGACGTAGAACCTCAAGAACTGTTCCAGAAAGTGCGCCAGATGGTAACTGACCCGGCCAGGATCAGGAAGAATGACCCGGGGCACCCGGAAGTATGTGTCGTCTATACCTATCACCAGTTTTACGCCGGCGATGAGGTGGATGACATTGCGGTGAGCTGTCGCAAAGGAGAAATAGGTTGTGTCGAGTGCAAAAACAGGCTGGCCAACCGGTTGGAAAATATTCTGGCACCCATTCGGGAACGGAGAAACGCCTACCGGCAAAAGATTGAGTGGGTGAGGGATATACTGGCGGAAGGACAACGTAAAGCCGCTCAGGAAGCAGAAAAGACGATGGCATTGGTACGAGAAGCCATGTCCATGAGTCATTAAACTATCCTGAAGTGCCGCTGGTGACATGTTGTCCATGGTCATTACCAAGGGGAGGGGCTTATGAGCTACCATGTTAAGCTGGAGATTTTTGAAGGTCCTTTAGACCTGCTGCTCCATTTAATCGAGAAACAGGAAATAGACATCTATGATATTCCTATCGCCAAGATTACAGACCAGTACCTTTCCTACCTGAAGGCCATGGAAGAACTGGATTTAACCGTTGCCAGCGAATTTGTCGTCATGGGCGCCACCTTGTTGTCAATTAAGGCTAAAATGCTCCTGCCGAGGCCCCCCGTTTCACAAGACAGCAGTGAACCGCTGCGTGATCCCAGGGAGGAACTGGTGGTCAAACTGGTGGAGTATCAAAAATACAAAAGAGCGGTAGAAGAACTGCACAAGAGGGAATTGGAGAATCAAAAAAGATACACTCATCCCTTCGACCTAAGCAGTTTTCTGGCCGGCTTTCCTCCCATTAACCCCTTGCACAATGTGTCTCCCTGGGATCTCTTGGAAATGTACAAAAAGGCCTTGGAAGCAGCCGCTTCCCCACCACCGGTGCACGAGGTACTGCAGGAAACAGCCACAGTCAGTTCCCAGATGAAGACGATTCTGGAACTACTCTATCAACACCCTGCAGGATTGGAGTTTGGCGATCTGCTTTCGCCCAGGCCTTCCAGAGCTCTTATTGTCGTTACGTTTCTGGCCTTGTTGGAACTGCTGAAAACCGGCCAAGTTGACGTCTACCAAACCGTCAACTTTGGCAGGATTCGCATTTTGCCAAGGGTCCAGAGCGCCGGCGGAGGTCAAGAAAATGTTGTTTAGCGATGAGTTGAAAGCTATTCTGGAGTGCTTGCTTTTCGCCAGCAACGGCGCCGTTTCCGCCAAAGAACTTGCTTCGGTGGTTGGCGTTACCGAACAGGAAGTGGAAGAGTTAATCGCTGCCCTCATGGACGATTATGGACAATCTGGGCGGGGCATCCAAATCTACCAAGTGGCCGGTGGCTACAAGATGGCTACCAAACCGGATTATGCGGAATATATTGAGAAGCTGTGTCGCCATAAGCCCAGTCCCTTATCCAAGGCTGCCTTGGAAACCCTGGCAATCATCGCTTACCGTCAACCGGTCACCCGGGCGGAAATAGAAGCCATACGCGGGGTCAAGGTAGATCACTTGTTGTCTAACTTGTTGGAGAAAAATCTAATTCAGGAGGTTGGACGAAAGGAAACTCCGGGCAGGCCCATCCTTTACGGTACCACCACCGAGTTCTTGGAATACCTGGGACTAAACAGTATCGAGGATTTGCCTCCGCTGGAAGATCAAGATTAGCACCGCTAATCTTGGCTTTTTTGTTTTTCCTTGAGAGTATCAATTCAAAGAAGTAAGGGCAAATTAATGAGGGCAGATTCTGGCAAGGGATGAAAGCCATGTTATGGCTGGGTACATTAGGATGTGTCTTGGTACTGGGCCTGTTATATCAAGTGTCGAAGGCAACCGTCTTCATCGAATTGAAGCTGAACATGGAAAACAGCAACAATAGATTATTTATCGGTTGCCGTATCGGTGCCTGGCGTGTTTTTCACCGAGATTTCATCATATCCGGTGAGGCATGGAAGGATGTGTTCCTTGCAGCTTTACAAGCAATTAGTGAAGCCGAGCCTGGAGACAACATAAATTACAGTTTAAAGCCGTCCAAGCTGCCTAGAATCTTGCGCACGGCAAGACGATGGGCTAGGCTTTCCCCATCGTCGGCGTCGTACTTGCTGGAAAGACTATCCTGCCACCGGCTGGAGTGGTCTACCAGGATAGGGTTGCTCAATCCCGCGGTAACAGGCTTCACTGTCGGCTGCCTGTGGTTCGTCAAGCACAGAGTGATCCGCAGGCTGGTAGAAAAGATTGACCGCATGGCTGCTGTACCGCTGGTTTCCGTTTCACCTGACTTCTGCAGTACAACCTTCGAATTGATGCTGCACTGCATATTTGGCCTGCGAGTGAGCCATATTATTACTGCCACCGGCAGGCTATGCTGGTTGATGTTTTGTTCCTTTGTGAGAGGTGAGAGAATTGAGCAACCATCCCATTGAAGCCCTCATGCGGACAGCCATGGAAAGCATCAAGGAAATGGTTGATGTAAATACCATCGTAGGTGAGCCGGTCGAAACCCACGACGGTAAGGTTATTATCCCCGTGACGAAGGTACTATGCGGCTTTGCCGCAGGCGGCGGTGATTATACCCTAAACGGCACAGACAACCAGGCCCATCATCCTAAGGAAAACAAGGATAATAACAATCATCACAAAACCGCCGGTTTTCCCTTCGGGGGTGGCAGCGGCGCCGGCGTCTCCGTCCAACCGGTAGGATTCCTGGTAGTAGGCGACGACGATATCAAACTGCTGCCGGTAGACGGCGGAACCCCCATTGACCGGATTATCGACCTTACTCCTCGCATTATTAACCAGCTCCAAGAAATCTGGCAGAAGCCGAAAGAAAAGCAAAAAGAGGACACCATGGCGTAGATTAAAAAGCACTCTTCGGAGTGTTTTTTCTTTACCCTCCGTTCTATTCCTACCATTACTTCATAAAACTGGTAATAGATGGAGGTGTTTGCCATGGTTAATCTGGTGTGGCTCCTTTTGTTGACCTCAGGCATCGTAGTGGCTGGGATCAACGGTAACATTGGTGTGGTCACTACGGCCGCTCTTTCTTCCGCCCAGAAAGCCGTCACGATCGCGTTGGAATTAATCGGCATCATGTCCCTCTGGCTCGGTTTGCTAAAGATTGCTGAAGAAGCCGGCTTAGTCCGGGTGATAGCCAGACTGGTGCGACCGGTCACTTCATACCTGTTCCCCAGCATTCCCAAAGACCACCCGGTTATGGGGGCGATTGTGATGAACCTGAGCGCCAATATCCTGGGTTTGGGCAATGCGGCTACCCCTTTCGGCCTGAAAACCATGCAAGGGTTGCAATCCCTCAATCCTAAACCTGATGAAGCCTCCGACGCCATGTGTACCTTCCTGGCTCTGAATACCTCATGTATCACCATCATCCCTGCCACCATCATCGGGGTACGGGCAGCAGCCGGTTCTCAGAATCCGACGGAAATAGTAGGTACCACCATCTTTGCCACCGGCGTCGCTATGATTGTTGCCATTATCGCCGATCGGATTTTTCGCGCCCGGTTTGGCCAGAATACTAGGAGGTAGCCATGTTTATCGATATCATAAACCTGGTTTCTACCTGGGCTATTCCTTGCCTTCTTTTCATGATACCGGTCACGGCCTATGTGCGCGGGGTAAAAGTATATGAGACTTTTGTACAAGGTGCAGAGGACGGTTTTCGCACGGCGGTTAAGATTATTCCCTTCTTGGTAGGGATGCTGGTAGCCATCGGTGTTTTTCGCGCTTCCGGGGCCATGGATTTGCTGGTCAAAGCCATTGAACCGGTCACCAGCTTGTTGGGCATACCCCCAAGTATCCTTCCCCTGGCCATCATGAGACCCTTATCAGGGGGAGGGGCTTTGGGAATTGCAGCAGAAATGATCAGCACTTACGGGCCTGATTCTTACTTGGGCAGATTGGCCTCCACCATGCAGGGCAGCACTGATACCACTTTTTACGTATTGACCGTTTATTTCGGTTCCGTCGGAATTACTAAATACCGGTACGCTTTACACTTGGGGTTAATTGCCGATATTACCAGCTTGATGGCGGCTATTTTTATTACCAACTTAGTTTTTGGCTAGTTGCAGGCCGGTAAGCACCTCTTGTCCAAATCTTGACACAGGGGTGCCTTGTCTATATGATTTAATCGTTATATCATTAAAGCAAGGGCGATAGCAAGTGAAAGAACGGCTACATAAGTACCTGGCGCGCTGCGGTATCGCTTCCCGCCGGGAAGCGGAAAAACTGATTACTGAAGGTCGGGTGGAAGTTAACGGGAAGACCGTTACTACCTTAGGCACCACAGTTGATCCAGGCACTGACCTGGTCAGAGTGGACGGTCAAATCATTAAAGCTGCGGAAAAGCACGTATATATCATGTTAAACAAGCCCGCTGGTTTTGTGACCACCGCAAGGGATGACCGGGGCCGGCCCACCGTACTGGACCTGGTCAAACATGTGCCGGCCCGGGTCTTCCCGGTGGGCCGGTTAGACATGGATACGGAGGGACTATTATTGTTAACTAACGACGGTGCCCTAGCGTATAAACTGACCCACCCAAGATTTCAGGTGAAGAAGACCTACCGGGCTTTAGTGCAGGGACAGCCAGGACGGCAAGACTTGGACAAGCTGAGACGGGGAATTATGCTGGACGGCCGACTTACCGCTCCGGCCCAAGTCCGGATCATCGGCCACCAAAAAGGCCATACCCTCCTGGAGCTCACTATTCATGAAGGGCGAAACCGCCAAATCCGGCGCATGCTGGATAAAATTGGTCACCCGGTAGTCTACCTGAGGAGAATTAAGATGGCCGGCATTGAGTTAGGAAATCTTCCCCTGGGCCAAACCCGTTACCTGACGCCGGCAGAAATAAAGCAGCTGCACAAGGCAGTGTCGCCTGCCAAGGCATAAAGCATTTATGGAAACATAATAATAAATCATGACGGATGTGAAAGGAATTGTGTTGTTTTCCAAGAATTAAAGTAAGGTACGATTCCCCCGGGTGGCCGGGGTTTTTTACAAGCCGGGCTGGGGAAAGAGGGAGAAGGGGGATTCCATGGCGCCATCAACGGACTTGCAAGAAAAGGGTCATTTGCTGGTGAAAATTCGCCTGGATTTTCAAGGTGAGGCTCAACCTAAGTTTCTCTTTGGTGGGAAAAGCGGGGAAAAAACAGCCGAGGAAATCCGAGAGCAAAAGGCCGCTTTGCTGCGAAACGTTCCTTACCAAGGAATCGTTATTGAAGATATAGATTTAAGCCTGGATGTCTACCAGGTGTACGACGAGTTTTTGGACAACCACATCTATTACGCACCGCTTATCGTCACCCTGTGGGCATCATCCGTGGAGGACCTCATTCGCTTTGTCATCCGGGAAGAGTTCAGGAAAATTGATATCCTGCAGCCGCAAGAGTTCACGCTTACCGGCCACGGCTTGGAAAGATTGCTCTTTAAGATTAGCGAAGAAATCAAATACCACCGGCTTTCCCAAGAGGCCAGGCACAGGCGGTAGAAGATTTTCGCTATTCATGGACAGAAAAGCAGGATATTGCCAAAAATTTTAGAATCTATACGTTTAAATTCTTTTGGGCTAAGGAGGAAGTAAAACGGTGTTAAAGGTGTATTATGATCACGATGCTGACTTGAATTTGCTGCAAGGAAAAAAGGTAGCTATTTTAGGTTACGGCAGCCAGGGACATGCCCAGGCGCAAAACCTTAAAGATAGCGGTGTTGAGGTCATTGTGGGGCTGCGACCCGACAGCAAATCCGTCGCCAAAGCACAGCAGGACGGTCTGACAGTGATGCCGGTTCCGGAAGCAGTAAAGACTGCTGACATTATTCAGGTTCTGCTGCCGGATGAAAAGCAAAAAGAGGTATATGAGAGAGATATACTTCCAAATCTCGCACCGGGCAATACTTTAAGCTTTGCCCACGGTTTTAATATTCATTTCAAACAAATTGTGCCCCCTCATGATGTGGACGTAATCATGATTGCTCCCAAGAGTCCGGGTCATATGGTGCGCAGGATGTATCAAGAAGGTGCCGGAGTACCGGCTTTGATTGCTGTTTACCAGGATTATTCCGGCAAAGCCAAGGACACGGCACTGGCCTTTGCCAAGGGTATCGGGTCTACCAAAGCAGGAGTTATTGAGACAACTTTCAAAGAAGAAACGGAAACCGATCTATTCGGTGAACAAGCTGTTCTTTGCGGTGGACTGACTTCTTTGATCAAAGCCGGTTTTGAAGTACTGGTGGAAGCAGGTTACTCACCGGAAATGGCTTATTTTGAATGCCTCCATGAGATGAAGCTTATCGTGGACCTGATGTACGAAGGAGGCATCAGCTGGATGCGTTACTCCATTAGCGATACCGCCCAGTGGGGCGACTTAACCAGGGGTCCACGGCTCATCAATGAAGCTGTGAAGAACGAGATGCGCCAGATCTTAAAAGAGATTCAAACCGGCGAGTTTGCCAAGGAATGGATTTTGGAAAACCAAGCCAACAGGCCCCAGTTTAATGCTTTGGACGCCATGGACAGAAGCCATCTCATCGAACAAGTCGGTGCACGGCTGAGGGAAATGATGCCCTGGTTGAAAAAATGAGTTCCGCACCAATCCTGGTCCTAGGAGGCGGCGCGGCAGGCATCTTTGCCGCCATTGGCGCCGCCGAAATGGGAGCTCCGGTAGTCATCTTGGAAAAAAAGCACAGCTTGGGACTTAAGCTTCTTATGACGGGAAACGGGCGCTGCAATTTAACCAACACGGCTCCCCTGGACCTGTTTATTCAACAGTTTGCGGAACACGGCCCTTTTCTCTACAGCGCATTAAACAATTTATCCAATATGGATTTGATGAACTTTTTTGCCGAACTGGGAGTAGAGCTGAAGGAGGAGCGGGGAGGACGTGTCTTCCCCGTTTCTGATCGCTCCAAGGATGTGCTGCATGCTTTAACCGGCTACCTGCATCACCTCAAGGTGCAAGTCAAGTTGAACACCAGAGTAGCCGGCATCAGTACCGGGCAAAACAGGATTAACGGTGTCTTTACTGAACAAGGGTTCATGCCCGCTGGAGCAGTTATTCTGGCCACCGGTGGGTTATCGTATCCCCGTACCGGCTCAACCGGAGACGGCTATCAATGGGCCCGCGAGTTGGGACATACTGTTACACCTCTGCGGCCTTCCCTGGTGCCTTTGGAAACCGTAGAAGATTGGGTGAAAGAACTAAGGGGTCTATCTTTGCAACACGTCCAGGTGACAGCATGGAGCAACCACCGGAAAGTGGGAGAACAGCGGGGCGAGATGCTGTTCACCCACTTCGGTGTATCGGGACCGGCCATCCTTAATTTAAGCAGGAACGTTGTGAGAGCCCTGGCAAACGGCCCGGTTAAGGTTCTTATTAACTTACGGCCGGGGATTGACCGGGAAACCCAGCATAAGCAGTTGAGCGCCGGTTTTCAAAGACATGCAGCCAAGCACTTGAAAAATGCTCTGGTGGACCTGCTGCCCCAGAGACTGATCAAGACCGTCACCGCCTACAGTAACCTGCCGGCGGAAAAACCGGTGCACCAGTTGACCAGAATGGAGCGTCAACGACTGTGCGAGACACTGCAGGGCCTACCTCTCACCATCAGCCAAGCCCGTCCCATCGAAGAAGCCATGGTTACCTCCGGGGGAATAAACCTGAAAGAAGTTAATCCCAAGACCATGGCTTCCAAGCTCATCGCCAATCTTTACTTTGCCGGTGAAATCCTCGATATTGACGGGTTCACCGGAGGTTTTAATCTGCAAGCTGCTTTTTCTACCGGCTATCTAGCCGGTCAATCGGCAGCTGTCTCCATGAACAAAACAAGGGAAGGTGGACCAAATGCAAGGCAGTAAACAAGCGGCGCGGGCTGCCATCCAGATGGCCCTGACGGATTCCCGGGAAGAGGAAAACCAGTTGAAAAAAACTCTCAGCCGGCAGGGCATTAAAGCAGCCGCAGTGGATTTTGGGGGCGAATTCTTGCCTTCAGCCTCGAAAGTGGTGGAAAGGGCCATTGTAGCGGCGAAACGGGAAGGTATTATCAAAGATACCCATGCCGATGAAGGAGCTATCGCCGGTGCCACCAGGGAGGCCTTATCGCAACTCATGCCTAAGGCATTGGGTTTCAATGTAGGGGGTAAAATAGGCATGGCCCGCATCGATGATCACGTCAGCGTGGCGGTCTTTTTCGGCATTGGGCTGGTTCATCTCGATGAAGTGGCCATTGGACTGGGGCACCGGGCGGTACCGTAAGGAGGATCCCCATGCAGCATCAAAACATTCGAGCCATTAGAGGAGCAACTTCTGTTTCCGCCAACACACCGGAAGCTATCTGGAAAGCTACTCGGGAATTGCTGCTGGCCGTTGTCGAAGCCAACGGTTTAGCAGTGGAAGATATCGTCAGTATTATCTTTACGGCTTCCAGGGATCTCAACGCCGCATTTCCTGCAGCCGCTGCCCGACAACTGGGATGGGTTCACGTACCCCTGTTAGATGTGCAGCAATTTGAAGCACCGGACTTGCCCAGAACGCTGCGTATTCTCGTCCACGCCTATACTCCTTTGCGCCCAACGGAGATTCAACACATATACCTGGGGGAAGCCCAGCGCTTGCGACCCGATTTGGTGAAAAAGATAGAGACACGCAAGCAAACGAGAATCCTGGTTTCCGGTATCACCTGCTGGCAGGAGGCCCTTCTGGCTATTGAGAAGGGAGCTCATGCTTTAGGTTTTGTTTTAGAGCCTAAGAGCCACCCTTATGTTAACCCGGAACATGCCAGGGAAATCATTCAAAAACTGCCTCCTTTTGTGGGCACAGTCGGCATCTTCCAAGACACGCCCAGGTATGTTATCCAAGAGCTTTCCACCTTTTGCCGGTTGGATTACTTGCTGTTCATGGGGGATGAATCTCCTAAAGACTGTCATGGTTATGTCCAACCGGTCATTAAGAAACTTGCTAACTTGCAAAATTACCGTGATTACCGGTCGGTTACCGCTTTCTTGGTACCGAGGGAAGAAATAGGAGCGGCAGGGCATGACGGGCCGTATTTAATCTGCCCCGGTCACTCTCCCTGGGAGCGGGTGCCGGGTGTTGACGGGCTGCTGGTTCAACTGGAAGACATCCTTTAAATTGATCTTTGTGTGGGCGGCCGTGCCGTGATTAGCAAATCCATGCGGAAGGACGGTAGGAAGGCAGGAAAGTGGTAAGACACTCTGTCACAGGTCAGAGTGGCTTTTTGTATTTGCCGGTCCCCGGTTGGGAACCGGGATCAGTCAAATAAGGAGGATGGTTGGATATGATCATTGTCATGGAACATAAAGCTGCCGAGCAGGACATTCAGGCCGTCATGGACAAACTGTCGCAGGCCGGCTTTCAACTGCACCTTTCACAAGGCGTGTCCCGCACCATTATCGGTGTTATCGGAGCGAATACCAAGGAAAGAGTAACCGCTATGGCCGTGGAGGCCATGCCCGGTGTGGAAAAAGTGGTGCCAATTCTCCACCCGTTCAAACTAGCCGGCCGGGATTTTAAGCCGGAACCGACCCAAGTGCAAGTCGGGGACCTTAGCATCGGTGGTAAAGGTGTGCATGTCATGGCCGGTCCTTGCGCCGTAGAATGCGAGGAACAGCTCATGCAGGTGGCTCGCCTGGTAAAGGAAGCGGGAGCAACGATCCTGCGCGGCGGAGCCTATAAACCTAGGACTTCGCCTTACTCATTTCAAGGATTGGGTGAAGAGGGACTTAAACTGCTGGCCCAAGCTCGCGAAGCCACAGGGTTGAAAATTGTCACGGAAGTAACGGCGGTGGAGCATTTGCCGTTAGTTATTGAATACGCTGATATCCTGCAGGTAGGGGCTCGCAATATGCAGAACTTTCATCTCCTCAAAGAGATTGGCAAAACCGGCAAGCCTGTGCTGCTAAAACGAGGCCCGTGTGCCACCTTTGAAGAATGGATCTTGGCCGCGGAATACATTATGGCCGAAGGTAACTTCAATGTCATCTTTTG
>DULZ01000030.1 GCA_012840125.1 Clostridia bacterium
AAGTTGCCTCGCATGGGAAAATCCGTTTTCGGCAAGTTGAGTGTTTGATCGTATCCCATTTCCTTCACCTCATCACTATGAATGCATGGCAATAAAAATACCCCTCACCCAAAGGACGAGAGGTTTCCCGCGGTACCACCTTTATTGCCGATCACAATGATCGACCGCTCGTCATCGTAACGGAGATGCCTCCGGAAACCCCTAGAACTATCCTTACGGCATAGTCTTCAAGGTTCCAACTCCCGGGTGATCTTCAACAAGGCTTCCCTATCCGGCTTCCACCTGACCCGGACTCTCTTGAAGGTCCGCCTTATCTACTCTCCCGTTAATGGTTATTCACTGTCATTCAATTATGTAAAAATTATATCATAATCAGTACCGGTGTCAAATCGTTCCTTAATCGCAAAGCCCCAAGGAACGTTTCTCCTCTTCACCGACACTGGCGGCTGCTTCCTCCAGCATCGCCTCGAGGCTGCTCCCCGCCTCTTCCGGCTCTTCCACCGGTGCCGCTGCTCTTTCCTCTACCCGGTCACCGCCAAACTCTTGTTCCAGTAACAATAACTGTGCTTGAAAAAAGGCCTTCAAATGGGTCCGGTAACCGGCTTCCAATTGCTGCAAGCGGGCGTACTCGTCCCTGATTTCCTTCACTCTCGCCTCGGCATCCCGGATCATGTTTTCTCCCTGCAATCGCGCTTGCTCCAGCAGCAGCGCCGCTTCCTTTTCCCCGTTTTTCTTCACTTCCTCCGCCGCTTGCTGGGCCAGCACCAGCGTTTCCTGTAAAGTATGCTCAATGGTAGTATAATGATTCAGCTTCTCCTGCAGTTCCTGCAGTTGTTCCTGCAGGTCCAAGTTCTGCCTGTAGATCTGCTCATAATCCTTTAACACCTTGTTGATATAGCTGTCCACGTCTTTCGGCCGGTAGCCGCGAAAACTCTTCTTAAACTCCCTGCCCTTTTGCAAATCCAGAGGTGTCGCAACCATGTTTTCCCTCCATTTTTCTCCTCAAGTAGCCTCTTTTACAACGAATACAACAAGCTTAGCACCAGCCACTCCACCAACTGGATTACCAGAATCGCCACGATAGGAGAAAAAGGTATCAGGCTGTACGGCAGCATCCGTTGGATAGGGATCATGACCGGATCCGTCACTTCATGAATAAACTTGACCACCGAATTGTAAGGAACATTAGGTATCCAGGTCAGCAAGGCCCTGGCAATGATGAGCCAGGACAGCAGTTCAAATGCCACACGGACCAGCTGAATCAGCGTGTAACTAATCTCTCGTCACTCCTTCGCACCACTTAATTCTCGCGCTCTTTCCCAAGCCCGGACCACTGCTTTGATCAGAGTTCCCCGCAGTCCTTCCGTTTCAAGATGTTCCAGGGCACAAGCGGTCGTACCGCCGGGAGAAGTAACCATTTCTTTCAGCACGGCAGGGTGCTGCCCTGTTTCCACCAGCATGTCTACCGCCCCGGCCACCGTATGCAGGACCAACTCCCTGCTCAACTCCCGGGGCAAACCGACCCGCACTCCTCCTTCAATCAGGGCCTCCAGCATTAAGAACACATAGGCCGGCCCACTGCCGCTTAAAGCCGTCACCCCGTCCAAGCTTCCTTCCGGCAGTTCCGCCGTAAAGCCTAAAGCACCAAACAGGTTTTTGGCCGTCTCCACGTGTTCTTCCAAGGCGTAGGTGCCCCTGGCCAGGACCGCTGCCCCTTTCCCTACCAAACAGGGTGTATTGGGCATCACCCGGATCACCGGGACCGGACCTGTCAACATGCTCTCAATCTGGCCGGTGGTAATACCTGCCGCCACGGAGATCAACAATTGTTCCGGCGAGATGACCGCCGTTAAAGGCTTCAACACATCGAAGAATACCTGAGGCTTCACCGCCGTTACGATGATGCCGGTGCCCTGCACGGCTTCCATGTTACCGGCGCTGGTACACACCCGCCAGCGTTCCTCCAGGTAGCTGCGCCGGCCGGCCAAGGGTTCGCTGACAATAATCTCTTCCGGCCGGTACTGCCCGCTGCGCAAAGCACCGGCCACCAGGGCTTCCCCCATGGCCCCGCCGCCAATCACTGCCAACCGGTAAGACAAGTAGGTCACCCCTTACTCCTTTAGGACAATTTCAGGGACCAAACGTTTTCCTCGTCATCCCAGTCCCCCGTCAGGTCCCCGGTCACCTCGACATTGTTGGGCAAAAAGAGAATAATACCGGGACTGACTTTTTGCATGCTGCCGTTTAAGGCATAAACCGTTCCGCTTAAGAAATCCACCACTCGCCTGGCCATCTCCAGTTCCATGGCCTCCACATTGACCACCACCGGGTGGCGGTTCTTCAGGTGATCGGCGATCACCTGCACCTGTTCAAATTTCGTCGGCTTGGAGACAGCCATGCGCATAGGCTTGGCCGCCGTGGGCAGTCCCACCAGGTTCGCTCTCCTGCTTTTCGGCTCCAACTCCTCCTGTTCGGCCCCCGGGGCGGCCGGCTCGGACGGCTCCTCTTCAATTTCGTAGCCAATCAAGTTGAGCACCTTGTCCACAATTTTCATGGAAAATCCTCCTTTACGCCCGTTGTCCAAAAATACCGCTGCCGATCCTGACCATATTGGCGCCTTCTTCCACGGCCACTTCGTAATCATTGGTCATCCCCATGGACAGGTACCGCATCTCCACCCGGGGATAATGCAAATTATCTATCTCCCGGGCAAGCCGGTAGAGGGAACGGAAAACCGGTCTTACCTCTTCCGGGTCATCCACCAGGGGCGCAATGGTCATCAACCCTTGCACCTTCAAATTCGCCAGGGCCATGAGCCTGTCCAGGAAAGGTATCACTTCATCCCGGTGCAGGCCGAACTTGGTCTCTTCCCCGGCCACATTCACCTGCACCAGCACCGGTATCACCCGCCCGGCTGCCGCGGCTCTTTTCTGCAATTCTTCGGCCAGGGACCACCGGTCCAAGGAGTGCACTAGGACCACCTTGTCCACAATGTATTTGACTTTATTTGTCTGCAAATGACCGATGAGATGCCAATTAGCTACCGGGCCCAACTCTTCGTACTTGGCCACCAGTTCCTGCACCCGGTTTTCACCCAGGTGGCGGATGCCGGCTGACAAAGCTTCACGAATTCTCTCCGCGGAAACTGTCTTCGTCACCGCTACCAACTCAATCTCCTCAGGTTTCCGGCCAAAACGTTCCGCGGCTTTCGCGATCCGTTCCTGGATTTCAGCCACATTTGTTTTGATGTCCCTCATGACCACCTGACCTCCAGATGTAGTTATTTCTACACACCCCATTGAATTCCTGCTAAATTTTGGCTAATTAGCAGGTAGGCTCGCGACACCGTCAATCAGATACGGGTTGGTGATGACCCGGTCGCCCCTTAACAGGCCATCCACCACGCTGTAGTCTTCCCCTTGGAGCACAACCTGCACCGGTATCCATTGATAGCCTTGCAGGGTCTTTTTATATACTCCCTGTTCATTGTCCTTCAGCACCAGTGCCCGGTTGGGAATCACCGGGCCTTCCGCCTTAGCCAGGATAATGCTTAGCTGTACCTGCCGTTCATGTAACAGCTCCTTGCGGTCCAGTTCCAACACTCCCTGACCGGTAACACCATGGCTGGTGAGGTTCTTCAAAGTACCTTGACATATTTTATCGTCCAGGCTAAAAGTCAGCTTTTTCCCCACGGCGGGAAACAAGTCAAGATACTGGGAATCAAAGTGGAACCAGATCAGGGTAGGCTGCAGGTTATTGACGACTTTGAACAGGGGCTGCCCCGCCTCAACAAAAACGCCGGACGCTGACTCCTGCAAAGCCGGAGGGGACTTATCCAAATTAACCAGTTCCAAAGCCAGGACATTCTGGGGCGTTAACACCTTTTCCCAGCCGTCCGTATGGTAGCACACTACCCCGGCGCCGGGTGCCTCCATCACCTGGCTGGCCCCGCCGCTGGTTCTAATCACAGCCACCGGTTCCCTTTCCGCTACCCGCTGTCCTTCCTGAGCCACCGGGTTAAGAGTACCGGCCCGGGAGGCAAAAACCACCGTTTCATCACGGATGACCAGGGCCCGGTCCACATCCAATTGCCGCTGGAGAGTCCCGGTTTCCACCTCATAATAATTGAGCAGGAAAGGGAAAACCATCGCCCAGGACTGCAGAAAAACGAACCAGGCTGCCAGGCACAGGATCCCGGTACAGCATATTTTCGCCAGCAGCGGCTTCCATGGCATGGGGGGGCGTGTTTTCTTCCTGACGATCACCTTGACCTCTGCCATTTCAGCTTCACCCCATGATTAGATTAACCGGCCAGCATGATCAGAGCAGCCATGCGCCCCGTTAAGCCGTTTTCTTTCCGGTGGGAATAGAACAAATCTCTTTGGCAGCCGGTACACAGGCGGCTGGTAAAAATATGGTCCCTGGGGACCCCGGCTTCTTCCAAAGCACTGGCATTAGCCTCCCACAGGTCCAGGTGCCATTTTCCCTGCCCGGCAGCCCTAAAAAATGCCTCCCCATGGGCAAAGGCCTGGCCAAAGGCATCCCGCACGGGCCTGTCCACTTCGTAACAGCAAGGTCCGATGCTGGGCCCGATGGCCACCAGGCAGTCTTCCACCCTGGTGCCGAAATATTTCTTCATTTCGAGCAGCGTTTTCGCGGCAATCTTTAAAGCCGTTCCTTTCCAACCTGCATGGGCCAAGCCCACGGCCGGGGTAACGGGATCCAGGAAAATCACCGGCACACAGTCCGCATGATAAGTGCTGAGGGGTACGCCCGGTACATTGGTAATGACGGCATCGGTACCCGGCAGCGCCGTTTCATAGGTCAAAGCACCCCGGCCTCTATGTTCCGCCGCCACCACCGCCACGCGGTCACCGTGCACCTGCTGCAGGGCCACTAAATCTTCCAAGGGAAAGCCGACGGCCCGGGCCGCGCGCCGCCGGTTTTCCACCACCTTTTCAGGCGCATCCTGAACAGTGAAGCCCAGGTTCAGTGTATGGAAAGGGGGTTGGCTCACACCGCCCAGGCGCGACGTAAAGCCATGTTTTACTAAACCTGTTTCCGTCAAAGGCGTAACTGTCAAAAAACGTACTCCGTTTACTTGCTGCCACTGGAACACCGGCATCACACCTTTAGTTTCAGTTTAATCATCATTATATAATACTTACCCGTGCCAGTAAAAGCGTCTTGCGGCGAATCAGCAAAACAAGACAAAAAAAGCCCCGGTATGACCCGGAGCTCATGCACTATGAACAGCTTGTCCCTACTCGAACTGTCTTAAGTCAATCACCCGCTGGTTAGCGGAACCGCGGTACGGGAGATTAAAGGTTTTCTGCTCTAGGATATAGGGCCCGTCAATCAACCAGTCGGTTACCTTTAAGAGCGCCAGGATGTCCGGCCGCGACCGGGACAAATCCAGCAAGTCTTCAAAAAGGTAACCTGTATAGGTGACGATGTCGTAACCCTTGTGTTTTAACTCCCGGCCTAAGGACGCCAGCGCCTGAGCTTGCAAGAACGGCTCCCCGCCGGAAAAGGTGACTCCTTTGATGTGTTTCTGCCGGCAGATATCCGCCAGCAAGGTGTCCAAGGCCACCAGTTCACCCCCACTGGGATCATGGGTCTGGGGATTGTGGCAGCCCGGGCAGCGGTGGGGGCAACCCTGGGCAAAAATCACGTACCTGATGCCGGCCCCGTCCACTACGCTGTCTTTTTCCACCCCGGCAATCCTGAGTTTCATGGCCCGCTCACCTGCCTTAAACCACAAAATGATTGACCCGCTGCCGGAGTTCCGCTTTCTTGGCCTCATTGAACCGGTCCACCGTGCTGAAATAACCGGTGATCCGGCGTACCCGCCTGATGGCGGAACACCCGCAGGCAGGGCACTCTGCCTGGTTGATCACCCCTTGAAAACCGCAGCCGGTGCAGAAATCAATGGGGAAATTTATGCCCGCATAGCCGATGCCGCTGTCCGCCATGTGCCGAATCAGGCCTTCCATGGCCTCGGGGTTGCCTGCCGGCGGTGACTTCATCTCCACATAGCTGATATGTCCCCCGTTGCAGTATTGGTGATAAGGCCCTTCCAAAGCGATTTTGTCAAACCAGGAAATGGGATAGTACACGGGGATGTGAAACGAATTCGTATAGTATTCCTTATCAGTCACCCCCGGTATCACCCCGAAACGTTCCCGGTCAAATTTCACAAAGCGCCCCGACAAACCTTCGGCGGGGGTAGCCAGCAAGGAATAATTTAAACGGGATTGCTCCGTGAGCCGGTCGGTGAAACGGCGCATCCTGGCTATGATCTCCAGGCCAAGCTCCTGGCTCTGCGGGTCCTCCCCGTGATGCTTACCGGTTAAGCAGGTGAGGGTTTCCGCCAAGCCGATGAAACCGATGGTCAAGGTGCCGTGTTTAATGGCCGGTTCAATGGGGTCCTCCGGGCCCAACAGGTCCGAGTCCAGGTAGAGTCCTTGCCCCATTAAAAAGGGCATATCTTTTACCCGCAGCCGTGATTGGATCCGGTACCGGTGGTAGAGCTGGTCCGCCACCAGTGCCAAAGTGCTGTCCAGGTACTGTAAGAATAATTCCAGTTTCCCCTTGGCTTTTAAGGCTAAACCTGGCAAATTAATCGAGGTAAAAGAAAGATTGCCGCGCCCGTTGGAAACCTCAGGGCCGTTCACATTGGACATGACCCGGGTACGACAGCCCATGTAGGCCGCTTCATCCCCGTAAGGACTGTTAAAAGGGGCATCCATAAAGCTAAAAGTGGGATTCATCCTTTTACCCGCCACGCGCATGGCCAATTGGAACAAGTCATAATTGGGATCCCCCGGCAGGAAATTCACCCCTTTTTTTACCCGGAAAATGATATTGGGGAAAATCGGGTTTTCACCGCGGCCCAAACCCTTCTCATAAGCCAGCAGCAGGTTGCGGGTCACCTTGCGCCCGGCTTCGCTGGTATCGGTCCCCAGGTTCACGCTGCTGAAAGGAACCTGCGCCCCGGCCCGGGAATGCATGGAATTGAGGTTGTAAATAAAAGCCTCCATGGCTTGATAAACCTCTTCGTCATCGGCTCCGGCCACAAAAGGCGCCAGGTCCCGGTCAAAAAAGGCAAAGGACTGGCCGCCGTGCATGTCATTTTGAGAGCTTTGCAGGATAATCGCCGCCAGGGCCGTGGCGGAACCCGGTCGTTTCGGCGGCCGGATATAACCGTGCCCGGTATCAAATCCTTCCGTCAGCAGCCTTTTCAACGGGATATGTATGCAAGTCAGAGTTTTCCCATAAAAGTCAAGATCATGAATATGAATAATGCCCTCCTGGTGGGCCCGGGCAAAGGTACTGGGAATAACCCGGCTTAAATAATATTTCTTGCTGGCCGCGCTGGCAATCTGCAGCATTTTGGCCGAGGGGGAATTACCGATATTGGCGTTTTCCCGGCTGGTTTCCTTCAGGATCTCCGCCACCGCGTCCATCAAGTCCGATTTCGCTTCCCTGATCTGCGTCCGCCTAGCTCGATACAGAATATACGCTTTGGCGGTCCGGGCATGTCCGTTCTTAATGAGGACCCGCTCCACCACATCCTGCACGTCTTCTACGGTAAAAAGTTTACCAGGATAGGTTCTTTCCAACTCCGCCAGGACCTGCTCCGTCAGTTTCTCCGCCGTGTTCCGGTCCCGTCCTCCTACCGCTTGGGCGGCCTTAAAGATGGCAGCGGTGATTTTTTCCGGATCAAAATCAACTACGCGCCCGTCCCTTTTTTGGATTTGCGTCAACATCTTCTCCATCCTCCTTGTGCTTCTGCTGTAACAAGTCCTGCAGCTCCTGCAGGAAGGACTGCACATCTTTGAACTCCCGGTACACGGAAGCAAAACGTACATAGGCCACTTCATCCAGAAGCCGCAGCCGCTCCATCACCAGCTCGCCGATCACCTGGCTGGAGACCTCACGCTCCATCTGATTGTACAGTTCCCTTTCAATCTCTTGCACCAGCTGCTCCAACCTGGCCATTTCCACCGGGCGCTTCTCACAAGACTTGATAATGCCCGTCAGGAGCTTGTCCCGGTTAAATACTTCTCTTTGCCCGTTCTTCTTCACCACGACTAAAGGCAGCTCTTCCACCCTCTCATAGGTCGTAAACCGCCTGCCGCAAGCCAGGCATTCCCTGCGCCTCCTGATGACCGTCCCTTCATCTGCCGGCCTGGTATCTTGTACTTTGGAATCAGGATGGGCACAAAAAGGGCATCGCATTGAAACGCCTCCTTCCGGGAGTCACTATATATCGTACATTTACCAGTATAAACCACAACATATAGTGTGTCAATGAAGAACTGTGTCATGGCTTGTCCCATATGGAGGCGGCTGCCGGCCGGCTGCGCCGCTGGGTCTCTTGGGGCTGCCGGCGGGTTTAGAAATTGTGTTTTGGATCCGTGTAATTAGGTACTTCCACCAGGATCACATCTACACCTAGTTTCCTGATTCTCTCCCAGGGAATGACAATATCATCGTTCTTGCTTAAGAAACCCATAAAGCGGCCTGTGCCGGGCAAGATGATGGACTTAATCCGGCCTTCTTCCAGGTCAAGATCGATGTCCTTGATCATGCCTAACCGCCGGCCGTCGACGATATTGACTACATCCCGCATTCTTAGATCCGAAACTCTCAACATAAAGCCACCCCCGGTTATGCTTACATCTTCCAGGAATATATATGAAACAAGTCCTCAAATAGTGCCTGCTGTCTATCCCCCGGCAAATAAAAAAGCCCTCTTGATGAGAGCCGCAGACTGTTGAACAGCATCCGTACGGTATTTCATAGAAAGCCGGGGCTGCTGGGAACCGGTTGGGGAATGGCACCTAATCACAGTGACCATTGCGCCGTAACGAACAAAAAGCCCCTCTGCCGGGGGCTGGTATCACTTTAAAAGGGCAGCTTCACCTGGCGCAAAAGTTCCGCCGTCTTGAATTTAAAGTGGGGCCATGGGGTCGCCGCCTGTTTGTCTCCTCCTTTGACTTGTCGCAAAAGCTCCTCGGCGCTCGTTTCCTCCAGTTCGCCTTGGGCAATGTCCACAAAGCAGAGAGGTGGGAAAAGAACACACCACCAATTGGACCCTTCTCCCTCGCCGATGATCACCTTCACCGCCTCATATTCCCCGGCCGGCAGGACGAGTGAACCGTAACCCTTGACCGGAAAGGGGAAAACCCCGTATTCCACCCTTACCGGGTCCTCACACCCGGCTTCCCGCAGGCGATGTTCCGCCAGCCGGTGGATGTAGTCCATCCTATCCTGCAGGACCGCGCGGACTTCCTGAACGGTCCCGGCTTCCGCCACATAGGGTCCCAGCTTAGCCAGAATCTCATCCCGGACTTCGTGTTTCAACTGCTGGTCCACTGCCAGGTCTGAATTGGCAATCACATGCAGCCGGATTAAATTGTCGGGATGAAAAGCCACCTGGGCTTCCTGCATGTGGATCCAGTAGCCTCCCAGAACCAACAGTGCGGAAAGGCACAATCCCCCGATGATGCTTCTCACGGTTTCCGCCTCCTCGTTAAACGTACTTGCGCATATGGGCTAAAGCAGCCTTCTCCAAGCGTGATACCTGTGCTTGGGAGATGCCGATTTCTTCCGCTACTTCCATCTGTGTCTTGCCGTGGAAAAACCGCAGCGTTAAAATCATTTTTTCCCGCTCGCTTAGTTTAGACAGGGCTTCTCGCACGGCGATTTCTTCCAGCCAATTATTATCGTGATTCTTTTCATCTCCGATCTGATCCATGACAAAAATCGGATCCCCGCCGTCATGGTAGATGGGCTCGAATAATGACACGGGTTCTTGGATAGCATCTAGAGCAAAGACAACTTCTTCCCTCGGCAATCCCAGTTCCTCGGCGATTTCAGTAATCGAGGGTTCCCGGGAATATTTGTTGGCCAAAGCATCTCGCACTTGCAGTGCCTTGTAAGCAATATCCCGTAAGGAACGGCTGACCCTGATGGGATTGTTATCCCGGAGATACCGCCGGATCTCCCCGATGATCATGGGCACCGCATAGGTGGAAAACCTGACGTTCTGGTTCAAATCGAAGTTGTCAATAGCTTTCATCAAGCCGATACAGCCGACTTGAAATAAATCGTCGACATATTCACCGCGATTGGTAAAACGCTGGATGACACTCAACACTAACCGGAGATTGCCGCTGGCCAGTTCTTCCCTGGCGCTCTTATCTCCTGCTTGCATGGCTTGAAAGAGCTGGCGCATTTTCTCGTTCCCTAAGACCGGCAGTTTAGAAGTGTTGACGCCGCAGATTTCCACTTTGTTAACGACCATCCATCGCTAGCCCCCAAACCGTGGTATTCTATCAATCATCTTTAATTATTGCCACGGGCAGAATCTTTTATACAAGCGGCCAGTCTGGCACCGGGCAAAGAAAAAAAGACGGCAGCTGGAAGATGCCAAAAGCCGTCTTTTTGCAGTCAGATGTTGTTATGCCCATTGAACGCCCCGGGCAAGGGAACCACCAGGGGAGTGGAAGCCGATGAGAGCGAGGCGGTAACGGAGGACAACCTGGCGGCCTCCGTCCTTTTTGCCCAGCAATTAAGCGGCGAAACCGGCGCTATTAAAGCCAATCTTGCTCTGGGCAAAGGGTCGGAGCCCTAGACCACTGTTATAACGTGTAAGTGATCATCAGAACAGCCTCCGTTGCGAATAGCGGCTCCAAGCTGTTCACGAAACAGTTAATTCCGTCCTTTTGTTTTTTACTTAGAGACGGCTGCCGTTTTCACGGTGGCTGTTTTTTATCCACCGAAGGCCGGCCACCGGCGGCGCTCTTTTTGGATGCGAGTAGCAGGTAATGCCATGGAGGCATATAGTGCCATTAACCACCGATATGCTGTTTCTGGAAAGGAAGTGTTCCGATGGCGGTCATTACTGTTTCGCCCACGACCGATCTTTTTGCCCTGATCGCCTCAAACAACGTTGCTCCCGGGGACGTACTGGTGCTGGAAGACGGGGAGTATTTCCAGACGGTGAACGTAACCTAGGATTACCTGCGGCTGGTTGCCAAGGGAACCAAAGCGGTGTTCGACGGCAAAAGTATACTTCAGAGTGCTTTTCTTCTCACTGATGTGACCGGGGTAGAGATTTTCGGCATGTCGATCATGCATTACCGCTCTAATGGTATCTTCATTACCCGGGGCGGCAGTCACCGGATTATCGGGAACAGAATTAACGGTGTTTTAAACAATGGCATCAGTGTTAGCTCGTCCAGCGGGAACCTCCTGTGGAAAAATGAAATCTGCTATGCTGTTGACGGTATTGCGATTGTTGGCGGCAGCGTGAACAACCATGTTCTGGAGAACCTGGTCACCCTGTGTGGGGATGACGGCATCGAGACTTTCTTTCTTGACGACAACAACAATGTATTGGCCGGCAATGTGGCCGTCAAAAACGGCGGTTTTGGGATGGAGATCTGGGGCGACAACAACCTGACGGCCGGTAATGGGCTGATAGGCAACAGATTAGGCGGTATCAGTGTGGGCCAGGGCAGCAGTTCTGCTGCCGTCGGCAATCTGGTCCAGAACAGCGGCAGCAGGGGGTGTTTCTTGATTAATCATAACAACCTGTTCTTCGGGGAAAACAGAGTGGAAGCCAACCTGCGGGAAGGAATCACTGTCTTAAGCGACTTTCCCTAGGGTATCTTCCAACAAAACAAGATCAGGCATAATACCGATTCGGGCATCACCCTCGGCCCGGGTGCCCAAGCGAACTTTGTGTTCAACAATAAACTGGAGTGCAATATCCCTGTCAATATCAGGGATGCAGGGGTGAACAACAACTTTTTCGGCAATATCGATGAACCTTGCAAACCTTATGAACTGCCCTTTAATGATTGTGCCGGCTCGGCGAGGCACTGGAAAGAGAGGGGAATGGATGATGGATGTGAATGTGAAGATTAGAAAAGAGATTGAACGCCTGAAAAAAACTCGTTGCCGACAGCGAAGCAATAATGGACCAGGTGCCCGGTCATTTGCGTCCGTATCAGGAAAAAGCGCTCGCATTACAGAAGAGTTATATAGCCAAACTGGAGTATATGCTGGCGAAAAACGGCAAATAGGAAAGTGGGTAGCGTAAGGCTACTATTTGTTATAGAAAGGCGCCGGCAGGTTTACTGTTTTCGCCGGCGCCGGGATTGTGATCAATCAAGAGCCTTTGCGACATGGCCTTAAGCGAGTATATCAAGCACAGGCGGCTATCCGAGGCAAACAAGGATTTATTGCCCGGGGAGAAAGTCACCGATGCGGCTGTCAAGTTCGGTTGATGCGCCGGCTTTTTCCTGATTAAAAAGGGCGTGTCGCCCTACGTTCTTATTTTAACGTTTTGCGACACGCCCCTCACTCCATCTTAATGATTTCCTTGCGCAGCCGTTTGATTATTCTTTTTTCCAGTCTGGAAATATATGACTGGGAAATACCCAGGATATCAGCAACTTCTTTTTGGGTCTTTTCCGACCCGTCTACCAACCCAAATCTAAATTCCATAATCTTCTTTTCCCTGGCCGACAGTTTTTTTAATGCTTGCCTGAGAAGCTTGCGGTCAACCTCTTCCTCAATGGATTTATAGATAATATCGTTGTCCGTGCCCAAAACGTCGGAGAGCAGCAGCTCATTACCGTCCCAATCTATGTTCAAGGGTTCATCAAAAGAGACTTCCGCCTTGGTCTTGTTGTTGCGGCGCAAGTACATCAGGATCTCATTCTCAATGCAGCGGGAAGCATAGGTGGCAAGTTTAATCTTCTTTTTGGGATCAAAGGTATTGACTGCCTTGATCAGCCCGATGGTACCGATGGATACCAAATCTTCAATGCCCACGCCGGTGTTTTCGAATTTGCGAGCGATATACACCACCAGGCGGAGATTTCTTTCGATTAACTGCCCTTTCACCGTCAAGTCCCCGTGCTCCAAACGCTCGATGAGGAATATCTCTTCATCCGTGGTGAGAGGCGGGGGCAGTGCTTCCCCGGATCCCACATAGTAAACATCATCGATCAAGGATAGTTTTCTCAGGAGTTTCACTATGTTTAACCTTAAAATCCATTTCCAATACATGAAGGAGACTTTTTCCATCATGCCACCCCCTTTCTATCCATTACATCCGGTTGTAACAATTCGGGATGCAACAAGGCGCGGTAATGCCCCTCCTGGGATAAACGCCCATGATAAACCCCCACGATCACTTTAGGCTGGTATACCACTTCCCGGCCGAGATCCACATAGACTCCGTCTGACAGGAAACCGATCAGCATTCCCTGAGCTGTGCCCAAAGAATGAAAGGGCAACAGGCGCACTCTCCGCTCCCACCCGGTTCCTTTAAACAAGGCTTCCACCTCTTCCCACTTGAGTTCCCCGGACACCCGGAACAAGCAGCGGATATCTCTTGGCAAGACACTCCTCAGTAAGGCCTCCTCCGCCACCAGCACGGGTTTTTGGGACAAAGGATCTCTTAAATGATTGCCCGTATCCACCAGGGCTCTCGCAGCAATCTTCTCTTCCCCAAAAACCATGACCACCGGGAGAGAGTGCCGGCTCTTCTGCAGGTGACGGCGAAAAACGGCCATACCTAGAGTGCTCACGAGACATAGGACCGCCACGGCGATTAGCAGCCAGGCCGCCGGCAGTCCGGCCAAAGCCAGGACACCATTGTAATTAGCGACCTTCCCCAGATCCTGAAACAAGTAAACCCCTCCCACCACGGCACCTCCCGCCAGGAAAGAAATCAGGTAAAAACAGGCAACAGCTTTACCCAACATCTGCCAGGACTGCCACGGAAAGGCGATGACCAGCATCAACCAGGAGTACAAGATTTTAATAGCGAAATTAGCCAGGAAACTCAAAGGGGGCAGCATGATCATCACGGCATAGAGGGCTCCCACCAGAGCCGCCGCTGCTATCCGCCGGCATTTGAGCGGTAGCCGTAAGCAAAAGCCGACGGACCAGAGGATCACCAGGTCCATTGCAAAGTTTACCAGCAACACCATATCAAGATAGATAACCGGCATTTTCCCAGCTTCCCCTATTTCTCTCAGTGAAACCATTTTGTGGTTTTCATTATTATACAATACAAGCCAGGCAAAAGTTGTCAGGATTTGGAGTCCGCATAAAAAAAAACCAAAGCTTTTCGCCTTGGTTTTCTACTTATGCCTGCGCATGAAAGCCGGGATCACAATGTCCTCGCTGGAGAACTGCTTGATGTTCAGCTCACTGCCCATTTTCGGGGCCTTAGGCTTCTGATCAAAGCCGGTAGCAATAACCGTAATGCGCACCTCATCCTTCAAATCATCGTTGATGACGGCGCCAAAGATAATAGTAGCCTCCGGATCCGCCGCGGAAGAAATGATTTCCGCCGCCTCGTTGACCTCCAGCAGTCCCAAATTGGAGCCTCCGGTGATGTTGAGCAGCACTCCCCTGGCCCCGTCGATGGAGGTTTCCAGCAAAGGACTGGAGATAGCCATCCGCGCCGCTTCGACGGCTCTTTTATCCCCCGTAGCCCTGCCGATGCCCATGAGGGCGGATCCCGTTTGCGACATGATGGTTTTCACGTCGGCGAAATCCAGGTTGATCAACCCGGGAATGGCAATCAAATCCGAGATGCCCTGTACGCCCTGTCTTAGAACATCGTCAGCAATCCTGAAGGCATCGGTGACGGAAGTATCCTTGCCGGCTACCTGCATCAGCCGGTCGTTGGGTATCACAATTAGCGTATCGACTTTTTCTTTTAACTCTCTAATGCCTCTTTCCGCTTGATCGGCTCTCTTCTTCCCTTCAAAACTAAACGGGCGGGTCACCACGCCAACGGTCAAGGCCCCTACTTCCCGGGCCAACTCCGCCACCACGGGCGCAGCACCGGTGCCGGTGCCCCCGCCCATGCCGGCGGTGATAAAGACCATGTCGGATCCCTGCAAGTGCTTCAAAATCTCATCGGCGCTTTCTTCCGCCGCTTTCTTTCCGATTTCGGGGTTGGCACCGGCACCTAAACCCCTGGTCAGCTTGGCACCGATTTGCAAGCGAGTTTCTGCGGTGGTAAACTTAAGAGCCTGAACATCGGTATTAATGCAGATAAACTCCACCCCTTGCAGCCCGGCCGCAATCATCCGGTTCACTGCATTTCCTCCGCCGCCCCCGACACCGATCACCTTGATCCTCGCAAATTGACTAATGTCTTGCTCTTCAAATTCCAGCATTAATTACCCTCCTTATTACGCATCGGTTAGAAGATAAGGAAAATTCGATAGATGCAGCTTACCACAGTATTGAATTACTGCGGTGGGCATATTTGAAACACCAACCCACCAAAACTAGGAGGGTTGTTTGAAACATATCCCGGGTAATGCCTCGCAAGCCCTCGGAATTCTTGCTACAAAGATGATTCAACACCAAATGGAAATTCCCTTTTTTTTCAATTAACATTGTTGTAATTTATCTACTTTTTTATCAGGTACCGCCTGATAATGCCTAGATTTTGGAACAACCTGACCCCGAAGACAAAAACCGCCGCCATGTACAGTTCCACCCCGAGCTGATCCCCGATGTAGGCCAGCACCCCGGCCAGCAACGTATTGCTGAAAAAACCGGTCAAGAAAACAATCTGGTCAAATTTATCCTCCATGGCAGCTCTAATGGCACCAAACACGGAATCCAGCGCTGCCAACACACCTACGGACATGTATTTGGCATATTCAATGGGAATCTGCAGGGGATACTGGAGGCCAATGAGAATCCCGATCAATAATCCGATAAATGGAAATAAAAGCCACATCCACCACACCGCCTTCTTCAGTTGGCATATTTGATCACAGGAGCACCGGCAAAACTAAGATCCACGTATTCTAGGTCCGCTCTATTGATCAGGGTCGTTTGCAGGATTTCCTCCATCAAGGCCGCCTTCTCGTCAATCCGGTTGCTATCCCCAAAGTTGACTTTCACCCCGTCCACGGTATGTAAAAAAATGGTGTCTTGCTGTGACAAGTCAATTTCCGCCACCAGCTCTCTCAATGCAGGAGGCAGCTTATCCACCAGCGCCAAAGCCTCTCCTAAGAGCTCCGAGGATAGGCGCTGCCCGGGGCTGAGATCCCCCACCTCCAACCCGGTGATTAAAGGCAAGCTGCTGTCGCTTACCGTAGGTACACTGCGGAGCACATGTTGCTCCCCGTCTATCTGGTAAAAACCATCGTTAAAAGGAATGACTGCTTTCGGCGTTCGCTCGCTCACGACAATCTGGATCTCCCGCGGCAGCTTGCGCATCAACTGGACTTCTTTGACCAGTGGATGCAGCAAGAGATGCTGTTCTGCTTGGTAAAAGTCCACTTTAAAAATGTTAATGCCCAGGGGAATACCGGCAAGTTCCCGCAGCTCCCCGGCAGGGATGAAGCTGTTTCCCCTGACCGTCACTGCTTCCACGGCCCAAAAGGGAGATTGGATAAAATAAAAAAGGGATAAAGAAACAACTATAATTGCCAGCAGTGCCCGGAATACGACCAGCCGCCGTTTTCGTACCAGCCGGATCCGCCGTTTACGAGCCACCCAGCCACCTCCCAGATCCACATCCACCGGAAAATGGGTTCTTCCGTAATTATAACAGAATACAAAGCCTTGTCCAAGTTTCCCATAAAAAAAGCAGCCACCTAATTAGCCGCCGGATTTATGACTTGCCGTTAACCCTTATAATGCGTGCTCCTAAAGCCGCATACTTGCTCTCCAGGCTTTCATAACCTCGATCCACGTGTTCAATACTCTCAATGATGGTCGCATCTTCCGCCACCAAACCTGCCAGGACTAAAGCGGCACCGGCTCTTAGATCAGTGGCTTCCACAAAAGCTCCGCTCAACCTAGGCACGCCCTTGATGATGGCTACCCGGCCTTCCACTTTGATGTTCGCCCCCATGCGGCGCAATTCATCCACATGCTTGAAGCGGTTATCAAAAATGCTCTCAGCCACCACACTGGTACCTTCCGCCACCGTCATCAAGGCCATAATCTGGGGCTGCATATCAGTAGGAAAACCCGGGTAAGGCAGGGTGCGGCAGTCCGCCGCTTTTAACCGGCCGGGGGCCTTCACGCGGATGCTGCTGCCGCTGGTTTCCCAGACGTGGACGCCCATTTCTTTTAACTTAGCCACTACCGGTTCCACATGCTCAACGATGACATTCGTAATATGTACGTCTCCCCTGGTTATCGCCGCCGCCACCATGTGTGTCCCGGCTTCAATCCGGTCCGGGATAATGGTGTGCTCCGCTGAGCCCAGCTCGGTCACGCCTTCTATCTTAATGGTATCCAAGCCCGCTCCCTTGATGCGAGCTCCCATGGCGTTGAGGCAGTTCTGCAGGTCAACGATTTCCGGCTCTCGTGCCGCATTCCGGATCACCGTATTCCCTTTGGCCAGCACCGCCGCCATCATGATGTTTTCCGTGGCCCCCACACTGGGGAAATCCAGGTGTATCTCCGCCCCGTGCAAGTTGGGAGCCTCCAATTCGATAAAGCCGTATTTCTCCGTCACCGTCGCTCCCATGGCACGAAAGCCTTTCAAATGCAGGTCCATGGGCCTGGAACCGATGGCACAGCCGCCGGGATAAGCCACTTTCACTTTGCGAAAACGGCTGAGCAAGGGGCCCACAATTAAGTTTGATGCCCTTAACTGCCGCATCAGTGCTTCGGAAACTTCCTTCGGTTCCACCTGCTCTCCTTTAATGTTGAGGGTGCTGCCGGACCAGTTAACCACAGCTCCAAGATGGGTTAGGATCTTCGCCATCATGGTGACATCCCTGATTTTAGGCACTTGAAACAGGGTCACTTCCCCGTGGGTTAATAAGCAGGCCGCCATGATCGGCAGGATGGCGTTCTTAGCGCCGCTGACTTTAATGTCTCCGACTAACCGGTTACCTCCCATCACAATAAACTTTTCCAAGGATCTTCACCCCCGGTTTTAACGGTCCACTCCCAGAAATTGAATCTCAGTTTTCAGTTCTATGCCAAACTGTTTCATTACTTTTTCCTGCATGACTTCGATGAGCTGCAGCACATCTTTGGCTGTGGCTCCTCCTGTATTGATAATGAAATTGGCGTGCTTTTCCGACACCCGGGCTCCCCCGATGGTTAGACCCTTGACACCGGCCTGTTCCAATAAATAACCGGCCGCCTGCTCCGGGGGATTAACAAAGACACTGCCGGCGCTGGGCCAATTCAAGGGTTGTTTAGTGCGGCGAAATTCTATGTACCGGTCCATTCTGGCCCGGATCTCTTCCCGGTTACCGGGCGATAAAGCAAAATGAACTCTTGTCACCAAGAGCGAACTGTTCTTCAACATGCTGTGACGATACCCCAGGTTCAAGGCATAGGCAGGCAAGAGCCTTAGGGAAAGATCGGGGCTGACGGTTTCCACCTGCGTCACCACTTGTGACATGGTCTGCCCATGGGCGCCGGCATTCATGACCACCCCGCCGCCGGCGGTGCCCGGGATACCGATCATAAACTCCAAACCTGTCAACCCGTGCTCCAAGGCAATCCTGGCTAAACGGGGCATGAGGGCACCGGCTTCCGCCACCACCCGGTCTCCTTTCACTTCCACCCGGGTTAAACTCCCCCCCAATTTCATCACCAACCCGGGAATGCCCCCGTCCCGGACCAGGATATTAGAACCGTTGCCCAGCAGGGTCACAGGCACATCTTTTTGCCCGGCAAACTCCAGTAACCTGGGTATCTCCTCCACGGCAGCCGGAAACACCAATAAATCAGCCGGTCCACCGATGCGCAAGGTGGTATGGTTTTTTAACGGTTCATTCACCAGGACCCGGCCGCCGGTGATGTTCCCCAGTTCTTTGGCCAACAACTCCAAATTCATCTCGGCACCTACTTCCAACGGTTTCTCATAAATGCGCCAGCAATTGCCGCCCGGTCTGCCAGATATCACCGGCACCCAAGGTGAGCACCAGGTCTCCTTTTTGTAAGTGCCGCAGTAGAAAATTGATAATCTCTTCCTGCCCGGGGCAATAGGTCACCTTGACCCCGTTGGCACGCAGCGCATCTATGATTAACTGGGCGGAAACGCCGGGAATAGGACTCTCCCCGGCAGCATAAATATCACTAACGATCACCTGATCTGCTTCATCAAAAGCTTTCCCAAATGCTTGATACAGCTGTTTGGTCCGGGTAAACCGGTGGGGCTGGAACACGGCCCACAAGGTTTTCGGCTGTAGTTGACGGGCCGCCGCCAGGGTGGCCATGATCTCCGTCGGGTGATGGGCGTAGTCATCCACCACTTTCACACCACCGGCCGTACCCAGCAGTTGAAATCTTCTTTTGGCCCCTTGAAAGACAGCTAAAGCCCCCGCCGCTTGGTCAAAGGTCAACCCTAATTCCAAGCACGCGGCCACCGCTCCTAAAGCATTTAAAACATTATGCCTGCCCGGCACCGTGAGTTCCAGACTGCCTAAATATGTACCTTTATACTCCACCACGGCTCTGGAATGGGAGGCAGTCAACTCCACCTCCACCGCCCGGAATTGGGCCCCGGGATGAGAACCGTATGTAATGACTTGCCGATGCCGTTGGGCCAGGGATTGGGTCACAGGGCAATCGGTGCACACCGCGGAAAACCCTCCGGCCGGCACCAATCCCAAGAACTCATCGAAGGCCTGCACCATTTTGTCAAAAGAACCATAATGGTCCAAGTGGTCGTCTTCCACATTGGTCACCAGCACGGCATAGGGATGGAGTTTGAGAAAAGATCCATCACTTTCATCTGCTTCCGCTACCAGGTAATTACCGCGACCAAGTTTGGCATTGACACCCAGGTTGTTGACCTCGCCGCCCACGACAATGGTCGGGTCCCACCCGTTCTTCTCGAGACACCAGGCTATCATGGAAGAAGTCGTGGTCTTTCCGTGGGAACCCGCCACCGCGATGGCCTGCTGCTCCCGCATAAACTCGGCCAGGAGCTCGGCCCGCATCAGCACCGGAATACCCAGTGACTTGGCCTTTTGCAGTTCCGGATTGTGTTCTTTAATGGCGGAAGATATAACCACACGGTCCACGGCCGGCGATAAATGTTCGGGCCGGTGACCTTCATGGATAGTGGCTCCTAAACGCACCAGCAATTCGGTGGTTTGGGATTTGGCCAGGTCACTGCCGCTCACCGGATAGCCCTTTTCCAAAAGAATTTTGGCGAGGCCGCTCATCCCTACTCCGCCAATGCCGATAAAATGCGTCCACTCCTTCTGCTTTTTCGCCTCGGCCACTCTCTCAACTCCTTTCTCCCCACCTTACATGAGCATCTTATGCAGGGCATGAAATTTTGGTTACCGGGGGTTGTCCAATCCGGGGAAAAGAGAAAAGCTATATTCGCCTGGTTTTCCCAGTTAGAGCAAAAACCTGTTCGATAATGCGGTCAACGGCATCAGGTTTACCCAGGGCCCTGGCGCCCCGGGCCATCCTTGCTAATCGCTCAGGGTGGTCCGCCAGGGCAATAATGTGCTCCGCCAGCACCGGCCCGGACAAGTCCTTTTCTTTGACCAGGATGGCGCCTCCGCTTTCCACTACCGCTTTGGCATTATACTCCTGGTGGTTTTCCGAAGCAAAGGGATATGGTATTAGAATACCGGGTAATCCTTTCGCTGTAACCTCCGCCAGGAAACTGGCACCGGCCCGGCCGATGACCAGATCCGCCACGCTAAGAGCCTGTTCCATTTGGTAAACGTAGGGCATGATGGTAATATTTCCAAAATGTGTCAAGTCTATCCCCCTGGCGGCCAGTTCTTGCAGGTACCCTTCATAGCCTGCCTGTCCCGTGATATGGAGCCAGTGGATATCCCGCCGCTCTTTGAGCCGGTCATACACATCCAGCATGGCCAGGTTAATGCTCTTGGCACCCTGGCTGCCGCCCACCACCAGCACCCGGAAGCCTTCTTTTAAACCCAGCCCCCGCAGTCCTTCTTCCCTGGTGGTCTCCAGAATTTGCCGGCGAATGGGAAGACCGGTCTCTACGATTCTACTCCCGGCAGGAAAATACTGAGCGGATTGGGGGAAGGTAATGCAAACCCGCCCGGCTACCCTGGCGAGCCACCGGTTGGTCAGACCCGGATAGGCGTTTTGCTCATGGATCATGGTGGGAATACCGAGATGGGCCCCGGCCAGTACCACCGGGCCGCAGACGTAGCCTCCCGTCCCCAACACCAGATCCGGTTTCAATCGCTGGAGCAGTCCACGGGCTTGCAGGTAACCTTTCCCGGTGGTCAGTAACGCTTTGACCGTCGCCGGCGAAATCCGCCTCGCCAGGCCCGCTGCTGCCACCGTGTAGAAGGGCCACCCCTCCTTGGGCACCAGTTCTTTTTCTAAACCGCGGGAAGTACCGACGTAATAGATCTTTGCTCCCGGTGCCACTTCCAGGAGACGTCGACCGACGGCAACGGCGGGATAAATGTGGCCGCCGGTGCCGCCGCCTGTTAAGACCACCTTTAAACCCATAAAAGCTACCTCTTTCTCTTTTAGCCTACAAATCGGCATGCCGTGAAACATTGAGCAGGATGCCGACGCCGATTAAAGTGAACAACAAGGATGAACCGCCGTAACTAATCAACGGCAGCGTAATACCGGTAACCGGCAGGGAACCGGTCACTACTCCCAGGTTGATAATGGCCTGAAAAATGACCAATGAGGTAATGCCTACCGCCACCAGGCTGCCAAAGCTGTCCCTGGTGCTGAGGGCAATCTTATACCCCCGCCAGGCAAAACCAAAAAACAAAAGAAGCACCGTGAAAGCACCGAAAAAGCCCAGTTCCTCACCGATGATAGCATAAATAAAATCCGTATGCCGTTCCGGCAAATAAAAAAGTTTTTGTTTGCCGGCCCCCAGTCCCAGTCCGAACAGCCCGCCGCTGCCCAGCGCCAAGAGGGACTGGATGGTCTGGAAACCGTCTCCCAAAGGATCCGCCCAGGGGTCTAAGAAAGCCAGGAACCGCTTCATGCGATATGGCTCCAAATAGATGGCCAGCGCCACGGCCGCCACACCGGCCACCGCCAGTAAACCCAAGTGCAGCAGTCTCGCCCCGGCCGCAAAGAGCACGATAAAAGTGGTCCCGGCCAGGGTTACGGTGGTACCCAAATCCGGCTGCAGCATGATCAAACCGCAGAGCAGCGCCATTACCAACAGGGAAGGCATGAGCCCTTTGCCGAAAGACTGGATCCTCAAAGGGTTGCGGCTGTGATTCCGCGCCAGGTAGAGCACCATGGCAATTTTCGCTAATTCTGCCGGTTGAAAGCTGATAGAACCGAATCCCAAGGACCTGGTGGCACCTTTGCTTTCCAATCCAATCAAGGGCACCAGAGCCAGCAAAATGATGCTCCCAAGCAGGAACCAGTCCACATAACCGCGGTAATGAAAATAATCAATATTCATGACGATCACCATCGCCACCAGGCCCAGTAAAGCCCACAACAGCTGCCTTTTCAAATAATAGAAAGGATCACCGATGGTCTGGCCCGCTGCCACGGCACTGGAACTGAACACCATGATAATCCCGATCGAGAGCAAGGCAAGAACGATGGCAAATAGGACAAAATCGGGAGCTCCCCTTTTCACGCTTTTCTCCCCCACTTCTCTACCACCCGGCGGCATCTAAGCCAAGCGTAGTACCAATTCCTTGAATACCTCTCCCCGGTGCTCAAAGTTCCGGAAAAAGTCAAAACTGGCACAGGCCGGAGACAGCAATACTATATCGCCCGGGCGAGCCAGGGCGGCCGCCGTTTTCACTCCTTCTTCCAGGCTGTTGACGATCCTGGCCCTGTCAAAGCCCACCTTTTCCACAGCCTCCTTGATTTCCCGGGCCGTTTCCCCAACCAGGATTAACTCCCGCACCTTTTCCTTGATCTTCAGCGCCAGCCCGCTAAAATCCGTACCGCCTTTCCTGCTGCCGCCGGCAATCAACACAATCGGTTTATCGAAGGCCAGCAGCGCTTTTACCGCTGCCTCCGGATTGGTGCCCTTGGAATCGTTGATATACTCCACTCCATTGATCACCGCCACCCTTTCCAAACGATGAGGCACCCCCGGAAAAGAACGGAGGGTCTGAGCCATCTGCTCCCCGGATAATCCCATCACCCAGCCGGCTGCCACGGCCGCCAGGGCATTCTCCAAGTTATGAGCACCCGGGATGGTTAATTCGGCTGCGGCACAGACCGCTTCTTCGCGGCCCTGCGCTCTGATATATATTTTTCCATCCTTGACAAAAACTCCCTCTTCTAGCTTATGCAGCCGGCTGAAGAATATAACTTGTCCCCGGGTAAGCCCGGCCAGTTCCTGCACCAGCGGGTCATCGTAATTGAGTACTGTATAATCCCCGGCTTCCTGTCTTTGGAAAACCCTGGCTTTCACCCGCCGGTACTCGTCCATGGTGCCGTGCCGTTCCAGGTGGTCCGGGGTGATGTTGGTGATGAGAGCCACTTTGGGACGAAACGCATCCACCCATTCCAACTGGAAACTGCTTACTTCCACCACAAATAGATGTTCCGGCAGCTTGTACAGGACCTCCCCGATGAAAGGAACCCCGATGTTGCCGGCCACGGAGACGGCATAACCGGCATCCTTAAAGAGCTGCCCCGTCAAAGCAGTGGTGGTGGTTTTACCGTTGGTGCCGGTGATGGCGATGACCGGCCCCTTAGCGAACCGGTAAGCTAATTCTATTTCACTCAAAACGGGAATCCCGTGGCGGACTGCTTCCTTGAGGGGCTCGGCCCAGTTGGGTACCCCGGGACTGGTAACCACGAAATCGAACTCTCCCGGTAAAACCGCCGGGCATTCACCGGTCACAATGTGCACCGGCCACCCCGCCAGTTCCCGGCAAGCACCGGCCAAGTCCGAGGGGCTTTTGGTATCATTAACGGTGACTTCTGCCCCGCCAGCCGCCAGGGCCTTGGCGGCAGCCACCCCGCTTTTACCCATCCCAATCACCAGTACCTTTCGATCCCTTACCTCCATCTCCGCTACCTCCTATCCGGCCAGCAGGAAAACCCCCACGGCGGCCACGGCCAAAAGGCTTCCTACCAGCCAAAACACAGCCACCACTTTAGTTTCATGCCAACCGGACAATTCGAAATGATGATGCAAAGGGCTCATCCGGAAAACCCGGCGCCCGGTAAAACGGAAGGATAAAACCTGAATAATGACTGACAGGGCTTCCGCCACAAAAATACCACCGATGATAAACAGCAGCAGTTCCGTACCGGTCAAAATGGCCAGCATGCCGAGGGCACCGCCTAAAGCCAGGGACCCGGTATCCCCCATGAACACTTTTGCCGGGTACCGGTTGTAGACCAAGAAACCCAAACAACCACCCGCCAGGGCCAGGGAAAACACCGTCAAACCGTCATGCCCCGCAAACCAGCTGATCACGGCATAACCAAGGGCGGCAAACAACATAGTACCGGCGGCCAGGCCATCTAAACCGTCAGTCAAATTGACGGTATTCGTTGTAGCCACCAGCACCAGCAGCCCAAAAAAGGGATAAAACCAGCCTAAATCGATACTGTAACTGAACAGGGAAACAGCGGTCCCCCTGGGGGTGAGCATCATGGCCAGCATGCTCAGCACCAGCCCCAGGGCTATTTCACCGGACAGCTTGTGCCTGGCCTTCAGCCCTAGAGAACGCCGCATGACCACCTTGATAAAATCATCGGCAAAGCCGACTAACCCGTACCCTACCAAAGCCACCAGGGCCAGGCTAACCTCGACACTGTCCCGGCCGAAATAGTAGCTGACCAGGGTGATGGGAATGATAAAAATTAGGCCTCCCATGGTCGGCGTGCCGGCTTTCCGTAAATGGGTCTTGGGGCCGTCACTGCGCACCGTCTGCCCGAATTTTAAAACTCTCAGTAAAGGTATCAAGACCGGCCCCAGGAGCACCGCCAAACCTGTTGTGCCGATGAAAGTCCACAATGCTGTTTTCAACCCTTGGTTCCTCCTTCAAACGCCGCTATCCCTTTGACAATTTCCTCCATGGCCAGTGCCCGGGAACCTTTTACCAGCACCAGGTCGTCTTTGGTCAACAATACCTGCAGCCGCTCAATCACTTCTTCCTTGGTTGGGCACCAGGCGACACGGGCAGGCTGCATGCCGCTGTCAATGGCAGCCTGGGCCACCCACCGGGCTTCCTCACCCACGGCAAACAAGAAATCAATGCCCAGCCGGGCCGCTTCCCGGCCCACTTCCCGGTGTCCCTCTTCCGCCAGTGTCCCCAGTTCCTTCATGCTGCCTAGAACGGCAATTTTCCGGTTACCGGGCAAGGCACACAGCACCCGCAGGGAGGCAACGGTAGAACCCGGATTGGCATTATAGGTATCATCAATGATGCAGGCATCATGGATGCCCGGTATCCGGGCCAGCCTCTTGTCGCTGATCACCGTTTCTTCCAACCCTTGAAGACAGCCTGCTAATGGGATTCCGCACACCAAACCCACCGCAACGGCTGCCAGGGCATTTTGCACGTTATGCTCTCCGAACAGGGGCAAGAACCCTTTGACCGCCGCCCCATCCACCACCAGGTCAAAGTCGACGCCTCCGGGAGCCACCACCGGGTGCCGGGCCCGCACATCGGCTTCCGGGTGAAAGCCATAATATAAGACCTGTAACCGGGGACGCTTTTTGGCCAGCTTCTCTCCCAAGGCAACACTGTAGACGTCATCCCGGTTTAAAACGGCCACCCCGTTGTCGGGCAAGCTGTCCAGCAGTTCTCCTTTTGCCGCGGCAATTTTTTCTTGGGAGCCCAGCAGCTCATAGTGAGCCACCCCAATATTGGTGATGACACCGTAATTGGGAAGGGCAATCTCGCAGAGCTCCTTGATCTGGCCCAGTCCCCGCATTCCCATTTCCACCACGGCGATGTCGTGGGGGCGGATCAACCGGAGCAAGGTCAGGGGTAGGCCAATTTCGTTGTTAAAGTTGCCCTGGGTTTTTAGCACCCGGTATTTCGTCCCCAGCACTGAGGCGATGAGGTCCTTCGTGGTGGTTTTGCCGTTGCTGCCGGTCACTGCCACGACGGGAATGCCTGCTTGCCGGCGCAAAGCGCGGGCCAACTGCTGCAGGGCCCTTAACGGGTCGGGTACAACCAGCAATCCCGCCCGGTTCAAGAGCTCCGGCGCCACATCCCGGGGTACCCGGGACACCACGGCTCCGCAGGCGCCCTTTTGAAGCGCAGCGGCAACAAACTGATGCCCGTCGGCTTTTTCGCCGGGCAAAGCAAAAAACAATTCCCCGGGTTTAATGATCCGGCTGTCAATGGAAAACCCGGTCACCGGTAGATTCCCCATCCCCATGAGGTGAGCTTCCTTTAGCTGTTCCCTAATGTCATTTAGTCTCATCCTTCATACTCTCCAGGATCTCCCTGACCACTTTCCGGTCATCGAAGGGATACTTTTTCGTACCGATAATCTGGTAGTCTTCATGGCCCTTCCCGGCCACCAGCACCAAATCCCCGGCACCGGCCAGGGTCAGGGCTTTTTGGATTGCTGCCTTTCTTTCGACTACGATTTCATATTTTCCTCCTGCTTCCTTCACACCGGGTACAATCTCAGCGATAATGGCTTCCGGGTCTTCGGTACGAGGATTATCGGAAGTAACAATGGTGTAATCGCTCAAGCGGCCTGACACATGCCCCATCAGGGGCCTTTTCGTCCGGTCCCGGTCCCCGCCGCAGCCAAAGACCGTTATTATGCGGCCGGAGCAGACCTCCCGGGCTGTCCTCAAGACGTTTTCCAGACCGTCCGGGGTATGGGCATAATCCACCACCACGGTGAAATCCTGCCCGGCATCCACCCGCTCAAACCGCCCGGGCACCCCCGGCAGTTCCGCCAGAGCTTCCCGGATGATGTCCACCGGCACTCCTTCCTCCAGGGCCACGGCAACCGCCGCCAGCCCATTATAAACGCTAAACCGCCCCGTCAGGTTCAGGGTAAAAGGCGGGAAGTCTTTCCCTTTCAGGCGAAAACTGGCCCCTTTGGCGGTAATCACGATATCCGTGGCTTGATAGTCACTGGGCTGCGTTAAGCTGTAAGTTAACACAGGCACCGGCGAGGTTTTCATGAAATACTCGCTGTTGGGATCATCCTTGTTGACTACTCCATATTTCCGCCCGGCTTTGGCCCCACCGGACAGGAGGGTGAACAGTTTTCCTTTGGCTTCCCGGTACTCTTGAAAATCACGGTGAAAATCCAAATGATCCCGGGTTAAATTGGTGAAAACGCCGACGTCAAACTCGGCAGCCGCCACCCGGTGCAGGCTCAAGGCGTGGGAAGACACTTCCATCATAACATAATCCGTCTGGGCATCCGCCATCAATTTGAATAGTTTTTGCAGGTCCAGGGACTCCGGCGTCGTGTGGGAAGCCGGGATCACTTCGCCGCCGACACGGTTGGAGATCGTCCCCAGTAAACCGGTCTTCCTACCCCACCGGCGGAAAACGGCATCAAGCAAGATCGTGGTAGAAGTCTTGCCGTTGGTACCGGTCACGCCAATGAGATGAAACCGGCGGGAAGGATAACCGTAAAAGCAAGCCGCCAGCCCGGCCAGGGCCAGCCTGGCATCGGGCACCTGAATCACCGTCACACCGTCCGGCACTGTCACCGGCCGTTCTACCACCAAAGCCACGGCTCCCTTGGCGACGGCATCGGCGGCATAAAGGTGGCCGTCGGTCTTAAAGCCCGGAACACAAACGAATAGACTGCCCGGCTGCACTTGCCGCGAATCATATTGAATACCGGCTATGGACCGGTCCAATCCACCGGCCAGAACGACCCGGTCTGGCAGTGCCTGTATCAGGGTTTGCAATGATATCATGGAAAGACCCCCAAAGAAGAATTTGGTACTATTATTTCCTTATTATGCCAAGTCATGTCATAATTCTACGGCAAAAACCCAGAAGGCCAAAATTTAGGCCTTTCTGGGTTCTTCCTCATGGTCCAAGGGCCGGCCGCTGCACTTCCTCTTCACTAAACGTCACCACAACGGAAGTCCCCCGTGGGACCAGGGTGCCGGGAATCGGTTCCTGCTCCACCGCTTTCCCGGCCGCGCCCCGGGGCTTGAGAGTGAGACCCAGAGCCTCTACCAGGGCGGCAGCTTCCGGAATCCGTTTCCCGGTTAGATCCGGCACCATCACTTCCTGACTACCGCCGTCGACGGTACCCAGGTGCAGGATCACCTTCGTGCCTTTCGGTGCTTTAGCTAAACCTTTAGGAGTTTGACTGACTACCACATTTCCCTGCCCTCTGAAGGACGGCACCAGACCTGCGGCTTCCAAAGCAGCCGTGGCCTGCTCCGGTTCAATATTGGTCACATCGGGCACCACTACTTCCTCTTGCCCGGCCTTGCTTTGTCCCGCCAATTCTTCTTCATTGTACTGGGGCGGCACGCCTAAATAATACAAAGCGTCCTCTACAATTCTCTTAAAGACCGGCGCCGCCACAGTGCCCCCGTAATAGATACCCTGGGGTTCTTCCACCACCACCAGCGCCACCAACCGCGGGTCATCCACGGGAGCCACCCCGATAAAGGAGGCCACATATTTGCCTTGCTGGTATCCGCCCGGGCCGGCAATCTGGGCGGTACCGGTTTTCCCTCCCACCCGGTAGCCAGGGATGTAGGCATTGCGACCGGTACCGTTAGAAACGACCCGTTCCAAAGCTAAAGCAATCTGGCGGGAAGTCTCCCCGGAGATAACTTGCCGCACCACTTCCGGTTCAAAGGTCTGGATTACTTCCCCTTCACTGTTCAGTATCTCTTTCACCAGCCGGGGTTTCATCAAATAACCCCCGTTGACGACGGCGGAGACTGCGGTGACCAGTTGCAAAGGGGTGACGGCAATACCTTGCCCGATAGAGATGGTAGCTAGGTTAATGGTTTTCAGCTGTTCTTCCGGGATCATGATCCCTTTCGCTTCGCCGAAAAGCTCTACTCCCGTGGGCTGCCCCAGCCCGAAGGCACGCAAGTAGCGATACATCAGGTTTTTCTGCTTTTCCTCCACCCTTAAGCCTACTTCTACGAAGACCGGGTTACAGGAATTCTCAATGCCCTCCAGAAAAGATTGGCTACCATGGGGATTGCCGCTGCGCCAGCATTTGATGGTTTCCTTGCCCACCTTAATATAGCCGGGATCGTAAAAACGATCATCAAGACCCACCACCTTCTCCTCCAGGGCCATGGCGGCAATGAGGATCTTGAAAGTTGAACCGGGCTCATAGGTATTGGAAACGATGACATTGCGCCAGCTGCTCTGGGGATACTGGTTGTACTGGTTGGGATTAAAGGTAGGACGAGAGGAGAGGGCCAGGATATCCCCGTTTCTCGGGTCCATCACAATTACCGCCGCACTCTTCGGCTGGGACGGACCGGCCATCAGGTTATCTAATTCTCGTTCCACAATATACTGGATAGTCTCGTCAATAGTCAGCACGATGCTGCTGCCGTCGGTGGGCGGGATGTACTGGTGGGTGGCTTGGGGGATTTCTCTTCCGACGGCATCGAATTCAATGATAATCCTCCCGGCTTCGCCCCGCAGCTCTTCATCAAACTTTTTCTCCAAACCTTCTAGGCCCTGGTTGTCAATGCCGGCAAAACCCAGTACATGGGCCGCCAGGGTGTCGTTTGGATAATACCTTTGGCTTTCTTCGTAGACCTCGATGCCAGGCAAATCCATAGCTTTAATCTTCGGCCCCAGCTCAAAGCCGATTTTCCGTTTCACCCAAACAAAGGAAGCATTCTTGGTAATTTTCGCATAAACTTCCTCTTCATCCATTTCCAGCAATTCGGCTAACTTGGCGGCAATTTCCCTTTCCCGGCCCGATCGTCTCACCTGACTGGGAAAGGCGCCTACCGAATCCGTGCTGACACTGATGGCCAATTCCTTGCCGTTCCTGTCGTAAATGATACCTCGTTTGGCTTCCACCCGGACCTCCCGCAACCGGTTATGCATGGCCTTTTCCTGCAGCCAATCCCCCTGGATGACCTGGATCCAAACCAAGCGCAAAGACAGCAAAAAAAGAATCCCTGCTATCAAGAAGAATAGCACGGCGATTCTTTTCCGGATCATGAGGTTTAAATTCATAGGAGCCTCCTCGTATTCACTGTCTTAGTCTCTCCCTAGAGCTACCGCCAGCAGGGCGGCTGCTTTTTGCCGGAATAACGGCCGGTCATCTACCGAGGCCGCGGCTGCCGCCGCTTCGCCTCCTTCCGCTATTTCCACCTCTTGCTTTTCTCCTGCGCGTTCTAAAAAACCGGCTCCCGGCAGCAGCATGTAGTCATCTTTATCCGGTTGTACCATGCCAAATTCATTCAGGGCCAGCATTTCAATCCTTTCCAGAGAATCTAACTTAGCAATTTCCAACCTGAGCCTGGCATTAGCCGTTTCCAACTCCCCGATTTCACTCTTAAGTTTGGCAATCTCATAACCTTTCGTGGCCACGGCCATGGCTAGGGAACAGCTGTACAGACCGCAACAAAACATGGTGACCACGGTGACTACGTAAAGGAACTTGTAAAACCGCGGCTTCACCCTGGGCTTGGCATGAGGACGCAGTCTCTCCTCCCGGCTTTGCTCCGGGCTAGGGGTACTAGGCAGGTATGGGGCTTCTTCGAGTTTTTTTGCTGCTAACAACTTATTCACGCTCCCCGGTCTTTAGAACTCGCTAAAAGGTAAAACACACCATGTCCTCCCACAAGCCCACTAATTTACAGTTTTTCTGCCGCTCTCAATTTGGCACTGCGTGCTCTGGGATTGTTTTCGACTTCTGCCTGGCCCGGCAGAACAGGTTTTTTCGTTATAATCCTGAGCTGGGGCAACCGCCCGCACCGGCAGGCAGGAAAGTCCGGCGGGCAAATGCAGCCTTTCGCCTGTTCCATGAAAGCCTTTTTTACCAGGCGGTCCTCCAGGGAATGAAAGGAAATCACCACCAGCCTGCCCTGGGGATTCAAATAACCTGCCACTTTGCTCAATGTTTCCGATAGCGCCACCAGTTCATCGTTCACGGCAATCCTGATAGCCTGGAAAGTTCTCCTGGCCGGATGAGGCCCATCCTGGCGGGCTCCTTTGGGAATGGCTTTTTTGATGATGTCTACCAGTTCCCCGGTGGTGCGAATGGGAGCTTTCGCCCTGGCGGCCACGATGAACCGGGCTATCCTTTTGGCCCACCTCTCCTCACCGTACTCCCAGATAATGCGGGCCAGGGATTCTTCGGGCCAGGTATTGACCACCATTTCCGCCGTCAAGTCCCCGGTCCGGTCCATCCGCATATCTAGCAGGGCGTCTTTTTGGTAACTGAAACCCCTCTCCCTTTCGTCAAGTTGGTAAGAAGATACGCCCAAATCCAGCAAAAAGCCGTCAACTCTGTCAATGCCCAGCTGGGCCAGGCACCTGTCGAAATCGCGGTAATTCGAGGCAAACAGCCGGTAACGGGGGCTGATCCCGTTCAGGCGCTTCCCGGCATACGCCAGGGCGTCCCGGTCTTGATCAATGCCTATGAGCAACCCGGTCTCGCCCAGCCTTTTTAGGATTTCACTGCTGTGCCCGGCACCGCCCAGGGTACCGTCGATGATGATTTTGCCTTCCTGCGGGGCCAGGTAGTCCAGCACTTCCTGCAGCATGACCGGTTGATGTTGAAAATCCATCCCATCCCTCCCGGATTAAAGTTCCAAATCCACCATGGTTTCCGCAATTGCTTCGTAATTGGCGGCAGCCTGTAGACTGTATTCTTCCCAGACTTCTTTGGCCCAAATCTCTATCCGGGTGGAAACACCGATGATCACTACATCCTTGTTGATCTTCGCATGGTCCCTCAGGACCTGGGGCACCAGCACCCGGCCTTGCTTATCCAGTTCGCTTTCTACCGCTCCCGAAAAAAAGAACCGGGCGAAAGCCCGAGCATCCGCTCGTGTAAAAGGTAAGCTCTTTAGCTTTTGTTCCAGCCGGCGCCATTCTTCCATGGGGTAAACGAAAAGCGAGTTGTCCAGCCCTTTGGTGATGACAAAGACTTCCCCCAATTCCTCACGAAACTTCGCGGGAATGCTGACCCTGCCTTTACTGTCAATTGTGTGCTGGTATTCACCCATGAACATGGCTTGCCACCACCAAGAGGTACTTACCACTTTGCCCCACTTTAACCCACTCGATATGCATTATTCGCCGCAAATAATAAAACTCCTGCCGTTTAATGGAAGGATCTTAAAAGAAAAAAAGGTGCTGCACACACAGCACCTTAACCCTTTCTATACAGTTGGGCGGACAGAGCCGCCGTCATTTCGTAGACTTTTTCCGCCTCATTGAGTTCCATTAAACCGGTACCGCAGCTGGGGGTTAGCAAGACATTGGTTTCCAAGAGCCGCCGCGAAACCCCATTGGCGATAAGCCTTTCCTGCTGCCGGTAGAATTTCGCCAGCAGGGAATTGGTGTTTTCCTCCCAAATGGCATGACTGGTGGGAACAATCCCCCAGGCCAAAATGCCGCCACCGGCTAAGAACTGCTGCAGCTGGTGGCTGAAACCGATTAAGGAACCAAAATAATAATAAGCATCAAAACTGATAACATCCACCCCGGCTTCGATGGCCACGCCCCAGTCAATCCCGGCACAAGCGTGCAGGCCCGCCATGCCCCCGGCCTGTTTTATTTCCTTAATAATCTCTTTTAGAGCCAGCACCATGTCCTCCCGTTCCAAGGCTACAAAAGTAGCCGTTCCCCAAGCGGCTATGGCCGGATCATCAATAAAGATAATGGGAGGAGCGATTTGTCCCAAGAAATTCGCCTGCCACCGGGCATTAAGAGCTAGGTTCTTAATCAAAACGTCTTTGAGTTGAGGATGATAGAAAACCGGTCGTCTTTCCTCATCGTGTAGATTAAGACCAATGGATAAGGGACCGGCCATTTGACCTTTCACCGCCACAATGGCAGGCCGTTTAAAAGTCTTTAAGTAATCAACAAAACGATACAAACCGATACCGGATTCCGGCGGGATCGCGAAAAAATCCAACCCCTCGCCGGTGTCCATCACCTTGAGGTACCGTTCATAGAATTCCGTCAAAGGCTGTTCAATGTCTTGCCCCCGCACGAAACAAGTCCCGTCTTCCCTGATAACCAGCAATCCCAACTCCACCAACGGGGTTAAAGATTGGTACACGAAATGCTCCCGCCTGGTTCGCTGCGGCATCTGCGGCCAGTGGGGCAGGTGCGGCAGGTGCTGGAAAATCATCGCCAGTGCTTCATCCGGTTCGGTATAGGGAACGCTGCCAATCCCGGTAGCCATATAGCGTGGTTTAAAGCCCATGCGTATTTCTCCTCTGCGCTTTTGGTATCACAATTTATTGTTTATTTAGACTATTTATCATCAAAGGGGCCCGGCGAAAATTCACAGGCTGTACCCGGGACGAGTACAGCCTGAAAGCTTCCTTCAACTATAGGCTTCTCCTAACCACCGTTATGCCAGACACTACTTTGCTTCTTGTTTTACAAAGGTATCCTTGCCTCCACATTCAGGACACTTTCTAGGCTTGCAACGGGTTTCCTTTTCATAACCACAATTGCTGCATTTAAAAACTGCCATGAATGACACCTCCTATTTTTAATTATTTGCTTTCACAGCTTCCTGAGCCATCTGTACCATAGCTTCCACCTGGGAACGGACGGCCGGGTCCAAATCCAGGGCCAGAGCCGCGTTCCACTGCTCTAATGCCGCTTCAGGGTCTTCCTTGCGGTAAAAGAGGAACACACCGTAATTGATGCGCCCGTTGACAAAGTCAGGCTCCCGGCGCACGGCTTCTTGGAAGTGCTTTTCCGCCAGCTCATCCAGACCGGCATAATAAGCCGCTGTGGCCAGATCCACCCTGGCCCCGATGAGACTGGGATCCATCTCCAAAGCCTGTTCATAAGGCACCGTTGCTTCTTTAAAATAGCGACCGGCTTTACCGGCATCGCCGTATCCGGCATAATATACCCCTATATCGTAAAGGGTGTTGCCTAAACTAACATGGAGTTCCACGTTGCCCGGTTCCAATTTCAACGCCTGCTCCAAGTGGCGCTGCAAATCCAAAAGGCTTTCCACTTCGCTGGCTTGTACACCCGGCTGGGAGGTGTTGAAATCCAGGGGAGTATAAGTAAACAGTCCTACCAGACTGATGGACAAGACCACGGTAAAAATAAGTAACGGGACCTTCAGGGCGCGTCGCTTGTTGCGGATGGCACGCATTACCACAGGGATGATCCCCCCAAGTCAAAATTGTTGCATGAAGATTACTTTTATCATATTATAGTCATTTTTACTTGTCAATTCTTTAAACCGTCAACAGCTGGCGGCTGATAATCGCCTCCAGGTCTTTAATGGTATTACACTGGTACATTTGACAGTAAGGCTGGAAAAGGGCCACGGTGGGATGCCTGTCCCACACTTCACCCGGTAGCGTATTCAGCCAAACGATTTCCCTCACCTGTTCCCGGATTTGCCGGAGTTCCGCCGCCGCCTCCTTGCCGTTCATGGTTTTGGTATCACTGACGATGATCATGATGGTGTTCCTCTGCAGCAGGGGCATGTGCCGGCGCCGGAGTTCAGTGAGGCCGGCGTATAAATCCGTCCCGGTCCCCAGGCCTTGCTGGCCCCCGAAGACCCTTTCCACCATATCCTCCAAGTCCATCCCCTTTTGAAACCAGGAAGTAGTCTGTTTCAGGCGTTCGGCAAAGAGGAAAGTCTCGATTTTGCTGGTGACGGAAACCAAGCCCGCAATAAACTGCATGATAAAAGACACATAGGGCTTCATGGAACCTGACACATCGCAGACCAGCACCAGTTGAGGCTTGGCGACCCGTTTGCTCTTATAACTCAGGCGGAACATGGTGCCGCCGCTGCTGATGCTGTGCCGGATCGTACGCCGCAGGTCCAAGCGCAGCCGCTGCCGGCTCTGCCGGTAACGCCTGGACAGCCTGGTGGCCAGGCGTCTTGACAAGAGGTGAATTAACCGCAGGGCCTCGGGCCGGAGTTCTTCGCTGATCTGCCGCATGTCTTCCTGCAGCAATTGCTCGTATTCCTGCTGCAAGCCTTCCGCTGCTTGTGCCAGCAAGTAATTCCATTCCTCATTGCCTGTATCGGGCAGGGCGGGATACCGGTTTTGTACCCCTTGCTTCTGCCAGTACTGCAGCTGCCCCCGCACCAGGCTCTCAATGAGGGGTTTAAAACTGGCCCCCACGTTTTTTCCTTCGGAGCTCTGCCGGAGAAAATCCTTCAGCCTCTCTTTAGCTTCTTGCGTGAGACTGGCGTATACCAATTTCTCCTCCACCGTCAAGTTGACCGGTTCTCCTTGGAAAACCAGATCAGCTTCCGCGGCGGCGATTTCTTGCTGCCGTTCCAGTTCTTTCGCTTCTCCTTCAGCCACCCAGGCCTGCTTTTGCTCCGGAGGGGCGAAATAAACCCGGAACACCTCCCGGAATACAGGCAGGTCTTCCGCCCTCTTAATCAAAGTACACTGCAGCGCCGCTTTAAAGCTGGGTTTGTGGGCCAGTTCCACCTGCTCCAAGGCCCGGAAGGCATCCAGGACTTCCGCCGCGCTGATCCTTAATCCTACCAGCCGCAGCAAGTGCACAAATTCCACCAGGTTTTCCGCCAGCTGGGTTGGTTTCATCCCCCTCACCGGTTAACCTCCTTGACCGGCCAGCATCCGGCACAAGCCCTGGGCTCCCAACTGTTCGTTAAAGAGTTCCTGGTCCTGCCGGTCTTTCAAAATAACGTTCAGGGTCTTTTCCACGACGCCGCTGTCCAGCTTGCTGACTCCCAAGGCCTCCAGGGCCCTGGCCCAGTCTAAAGTCTCCGCAATTGACGGCTTCTTTTTCACGCTTACTTTCTGCCGGATCAGCTGCATAGCCCGGGCCACCTCCTGGGCCAACTTCTCCGGTATGCCCGGCGCCTTGGCCAGCACAATGGCCAGTTCTTTTTCTAAACTGGGATAATCGATGTACAAAAACAGGCAGCGCCTCTTCAGCCCATCGGACAGTTCCCGCTCCCCGTTGCTGGTTAACACCACCATGGGGATTTGCTTGGCTTTCACGGTACCCAGCTCGGGAATGGACACTTGGAAATCCGACAAGACTTCATACAGAAAGGCTTCGAACTCCGCATCGGTTTTATCTATTTCATCGATGAGCAGCACCGGTTTCCGGTTGCACTGGATGGCTTTTAACAGCGGGCGCTCCAACAGGTATTCCCGGGAAAAAATGTCTGTTTTGAGTTCTTGGCCCCCTTCTTTGAACATCTGGATGTGCAGCAGCTGCTTCTGGTAATTCCACTCATACAGGGCCTTATTCTCATCCAGCCCCTCGTAGCACTGCAGCCTGATTAAATCCGTGCCAAACACACAGCTCAAGACCTTGGCGATTTCCGTCTTGCCCACACCGGGAGCACCGGTGACCAATAGGGGCTTTTCCAGTTTTAACGCCAGGTAGACGGTGGTAATGATTTCCTCGTCGGAAATATAACCACATGCCTGAAACCCTCGCTTGAGGTCAATGAGGCTTAGTTCCATGACGGCTCCTCCTTGATTGATGCTGGTTACACTCTATGTTCAATCATAGCAAAAACCTTACGGTATTACTACCAATTCCTGCAATCCCGTGATTAACATTTCTTTAACAAGGACAAAAAAAAGGAAGAATTACTCTTCCCCACTCGTAGCAGTCTTGGGTCCTTCCACGTTGACCCCTAACCATTGTAAATAGTTAACCCAGCTGCGCACCGGATCTACTTCCCTGGTGACACGCTCCTCCATGTTTTGCAATTACTCCACCCCCTATATTAACTCGATAATATCATAAAACATTTGAGAAAATAATAAAATACTTATTCGGTAAACAATCAAATATTAACAATAAACGGCAAAAATCAGGGGATAAACGGTAGACATTAACGGGCCCCAAATAAGGCCACCGGGTCCGGAACAGCCAGTACTTCTTTGGAGTAAAAACCTTCCCCGTAGGTACAGCCGATCAGGGCGCCAAAAGCCCCGTTCCAAGCCCGTAAACGACCCAGAAATCCCCCTGTATTGAGAGAGGTTTCCCTCGGTGCCGGGCCGAATTGGGAATAATGGGCGAAGATGGCCTCCACCTTTTTCTCAAAAAACGGGCTGATGTCCACCACAAAACTCGCCTGGACTTGATAATGATTGAGGAAATAGTAGATCAGCCTCGGCTGGTGGGGCGGCAGCTCCGGCAAGAACTTGTACAACCTTGCACTGAAGTGGGCTTCCGTGACGAGCTGGGAGCAGGCCACGTGATCCGGGTGCCGGTCTTCCCAGTACGGGGCCAGGATCAATCGCGGCCGGGCCTCCCGTATGACTCTCACTACTTTGGCCAGGCTTTCTTCATTGATCCTGATCCCCCGGTCCGGGAGCTTCAGGTTGACCCGGAAACTGGTACCCAGGATCTCCGCCGCCTTCCGGCTTTCTTCCCGGCGCATCTCCACGGTGCCGGTACTGGCCATTTCTCCCTCGGTCAAATCCACAATGCCCACTTTATAACCACTGGCAATACTCTTTAGAATCAGCCCACCGCAAGCAATCTCCACATCATCCGGGTGAGCCCCAAAGGCTACGATATCAACTTGCTCCACTGGTGACGCCTCCCAAGAATAGGAATTGATGCACCGCATCCGTGAGGATACCTGGCAGAAGGGCCTGGATTAAGCCGGGCCCGTACAGGGAGTAATAACTGAAGAAATTATAGACGTTTTCTTGTCTCCGGCCCATGGGAAGCAGTTCCGTTTCCAGGCACCGGAAATCATCGATCAAGTCCCGGTTTTGCCGCCGGTGGGCCTTAGCGGCCTGGGATTGGAGCCAGGTCCAGTTGCGGATGGTCCGGCTCATACTTTCTTGCCAGGCGGCCTGCAGTTCCGCCTTTAAGGTGCCGGGCAGCTGCTCCACCAGTTCCCGGTAAGTGTTTTCCAACTCCGCCCGCCCGTTGGCAAACAACCGGGGCAGGCCGGCGGTATCCCGCTGGTCCAGCCGGCTGTTGAGGGCACCGGCCAAATCGTCGAGGATTTCCTCCGGTGCCAGCCGGTGCTTTTCCATCACGTGAGCGGCACCGGGCTCTACCAGGGTCAAACCGGCCCGCGGGTAGATCGGAGGCATCTCAAGGCTGAATACCCGGAAAATGTCTCCCAATTGAGCCCAGTAGTCCACCTCGCCAGGCCCGGCCACATAGGCCAGCACCGGCAATAGCACCTCCTGGGAGACGGGGCGCAAGATCACATCGGGACTGAACTGTTCCGGGCGCTCCGCCAGGCATGCGGCCAGCTCTTCCCGGGCAAAACGGCGGTCTCCCACTTGAAAGCCCCCGCCGTCCAGGTAAACCGGCAGCCGGTTCCCCTCCTGCAGGAGAAAGAGGTGAGTATGCTCCGCCTTCTTCTGCACGGCAGCCGTAAAACCATGGGCGGCCAGCGCCTTGGCATTATCCGCCAGCAAGCCGTTGATGGTTCCCGCTTCCTCCAGCCCCCGCCGGAAGACCGGCTCCTGCAGCTGCCGCAGTTCCGGCAGCATGGGATTAAGGCAGACCAGTCCTTCTTTGGCAAATAAACGCAGGAGGATAGCGCCAAACCAGTCGCAGATATTCCGCGTACCCGATAGGGTCTCCTGCAGTAAGGCAGCCATGTCCGCAAAATAGGGACCGGACCTTACCAGCCTTAAGCAGTCGGCGAGAAACTGCCGGCAGGCCGGTCCCGTTTCGATCCACTGCACCGGGGGCTGCCCGTTCAAGGCGTAAGAAAAATACACCGTCTTATGGCGGTTCTTCTCTCCTAGTATATGTACATGATTAATCTCTTGCAAATCATGGTCTTCGCTGGCAATCCAGAAAACAGGCACCACATCAACCTGCAGCAATGCCTCCAATTGCCCGGCCAGGGCTACGGCGGTCAAAGCTTTGTACACGGTCAACAGCGGTCCTGTTAATAAACCTGCCTGCTGCCCCGTGACCACCGCCAGGGTACCGGGATTGGCCAGCTTCCCGGCATTAGCCAGGCTGGCCTCACCGGCCCCCAGGGATCGGTTGTAATGCCGCAAAACGCTAGCGACCTTTGCCCGGACCTCCAGGGGGAAGTGCCGCTTTAAATAAGCTTGTCTATGGAAATAAGTCTCTTCCCGCCGCGGATCTCCGGCAGGAAAGAAGGGGGCGATTTCCGGAAAGGATCGATAATATAAAGAACTCCCAGTCCAACGCTCCGGTAATTCTACTGCCTGAAAAATCACACTTGCTGCCTCCAGCCGGAATTGGTTCTACAACCAAGCTTTTAATTTTTCCCGGTCATTGATCACAATTTCTTTATTATTGATGCTGATGATCCCTTCCCGCCGCCATTCACCCATAATCCGGGCGACGGTTTCCCTGGAAGTACCGATGACCCCGGCTAAATCCTGCTGGTTGAGACTAATCCCGATATGATCTAAATTATCCACTTTGCGACCGTACTCTTTCGCCAAGTTGAGCAGGGCAGAAGCGAGGCGGCTGTAGGCATCATTGAAAGCCAAATCCCGGATATGGTATTGCGCCTCCCGGAGCCGCTTCGCCATTACTTTGAGTATCTTCAGCGTAATTTCACCGTTATCCCTTAACAGCTGTTCCATATCCTGATGACGAATCAAGCCGATTTCGGAATCTTCCAGAGTCTCCGCCGTCGCCGGGTATTCCCCGGCATCAAACAAAAGGACTTCGGCAAAGACGTCTCCCGCTTGACAGAAATGCAGGATCTTCTCCTTGCCGTCGCTGGACATTTTGGACAGCTTGATTTTTCCCTTTTGCACAAAAAACAACCCTTCGCCGGGGTCCCCCTCGTGAAAGATCACAGTGTTTTTCTTGTAAAACCTGAACCTGGCAATACCTGCAATTTTGGCCAATTCCTCATCGGTCAAACTGTTGAAGACAAAGACCTTTTTCAACAAACCGGTAGAAATGCGGCTGCCTTGATCCATGTTCTCCTCTCCCCGGGCTCTCTGTCATCGCTTGTCCATGAGGCCCTATTACCATATTATCACAGCCTGGGCCAAAATCCCAGACAGGGAGAGTTTTTCATGAAAAAAAGCCCGTAGGGGCTCAAAAAGAAAGCAAAGGCTTACCAATATCCCCAAAGAGAACGTTGGTGCCTTTGATAGCAGCTCTTGCATAAGGACCTGCTGCCCCAGATTTCATTGACCTGCAGCAGCTTCTGCTTGCTGTGGGGCTTGCCGCAATAACTGCACAGGGCAATCTCGCCGATTTTCACCATGAACAATCACCTCAAGGAGTTCTTGTTCATAGTTTTACCGGAAGGGGCAGGTTTTTATGCTCTAGTTTTTCATGCTCGCCCGCTGCTGGCAGTCGCTACACACTCCGTAGAACTCCAGGCGGTGCATTTCCACCTTCCAACCCGTGCCTGCCTCTACCTGGTCGTTCAGTTCGTGGCAAACATCCATGGGAACATCAAACACGCGCTGGCACCGGTTGCAGACGAAATGATAGTGGGGCATCGGGTTGCCGTCGTACCTGCTGTGGGAGCTGCCGTAATTCAATTCTTGAATCATGTTGTTTTCCGTCAAGACTCTCAAATTGCGATACACGGTACCAAGGCTAATATCAGGTAACACCTTGCGGGCTTCCTCATAAATCCAGTCAGCTGTCGGGTGTGTATCGGTTCCTTTGAGAACTTCTAAAATAACTCTTTTCTGTTTTGTGTTTCTGCTTTTCACTTGCATATTAATCACCTAAGAATGCCTACTATTATCAATATATTAGCAAGAAATTTGTAAGGTGTCAAGGCAGCAAATGCACTGCTAATTAATATTTTTATCGCTAGGCTCATCAACGGTCCAAACACCGATCGCTTCACTGAGGATCTTCTGTACGGTAGACACCATGCGGCTGAACTGGTATTCCGCCGTCAGGTACTCATTGATGACGGGTTCGGCAGATAAAAAGGCATACAGCTGTTCCAATTCCTGGGTAACCTCTTCGGTAACCTCATGTCCCAACAGCCTGAACATCTGCACTTCCCATTGTTGCCGACGAAAATGCTGCAGCATGGAATAGCTGGCCAGGTCCTTTTCCAGCTTTTCCTTGCAAGCCTGGTACTGTAGATATTCCGGTGAATTCATGAGTGCTTGGGCTAGTTCATAGGCTTTATCGTAAACAGACAATGGGATTCCCCCCTCTCAAGCAAGAATCGAAACAACTCCTAATAAAATAGTTCGCCCTGTAACGTTGATTTCCTGCTGTCACCGCCGTCAGCCGGCACAGTTTTGAAACACCCCGGACAAACCTGCCTCGTTTACCCGCCGCTGGATTTGATCAATATCCGTGGTGTACAGCCCCAGTTCTTGCATCCGGTGAAAGAAGACGGAACCGGAAAAAGTGTATTTCTCCGTCAGTCCGAAACCCTCCATTCTCTCTTGGCCATAAGCAATCAATTCCCCCACGGCTAAAGTGCGGGGCAGTTCCAGTAGTTCCTGCCCCATGGCCATCCGGGCCGCATTGTACCCGGCCAGGGTTCCCGTCACCATGGCCTCCGTATGACCGACAAACAAGCCTGCTTTTTCCCCGGCACAGAAGAGATTGGCTGCCCCCTTCACTTTTAACGTGTTGTCCCGCGGGGTTAAGGCCAAAAAGCGGACGGAATTACCCTTGCTGCCCCCGTAAGGGTCCTCATACCTGGCATGCTCCAATCCCTTAATCTGCCGCAGCACATTTAAAGGCAAGAAGGGCGCCATCATTTTGGCATGGCCGGTATCCAGGATGACCAGGTTATCCCGGTAATCTTCCAAGGCATACTGTTGACATGCTTTTTGGCTTAACATGTCTTTTCCTTTCCGGAGGCCGGGGGGAACCCGGATCACCACCACGCCTTCCGTCTCCAGCCGTTGCCGCAAGTCCTGGGCCAGGGAATCTTTATGCAGCTTGCAGGAGCCGCTGAAGGCACCCACCCCGCCGTCAGAGCGCAAACCTTTTTGTTCTTGAATACCCAATTTGCCGGCGATACTTACCCGGCCGCCGAAAGAAGGACAGCGCATAATACACATCACGCAGCCGTTGCCGTAGCGGCTGCAGTTGTTCTGGGGGCCGAAACTCCCGGTGGCATCCACGAACACATCGCCCTCAACGTACCTGCCTTGCGAGGTAACTACAGCATCAATGGTATCATGGTCGGCTGCCACATCAACGCCTCGCTCCTCGAAATAGATTTCTATGCCAATTTCTTGGAGATGCCGGCGCACCAGCGGCTCTATCCGTACCACATCGTATAAAGTAGCGTGCCGGTGCCCGGGAAAATCAATCCGGCGATGCCGGGCGGCTTCATCCGTCAACCGGATCAAATCCCCGGCTCCCAGGGCAATCAACTCTTCCGCTGCCGTAAAGCGGCCGTTGTTGCGCATGATGCCCCCGACCAGTCCGGTGCCCAGCAATAAATCGGTTCTTTCCAGTAAAACTACTTCCCCGGCTCCTCCTTTTCTGGCGGCCAGGGCCGCACTGCAGCCGGCCCAGCCGCCGCCAATGACCACCACTCTGGCCATGCCGCTTTCACCCTTATCAAATTAGACTTTTATCATGATCTATTATTACGGGAGGGGCCTTTAGATGCATCCGGATTGAAATCTTAAGGATAGGTGCACACCGGCGGCTCACCTCTACCAGCTGCGGCTCAAAATCTTCCTTCCCTCGATCCAGCTGATTTTTTGATATCCTATCTCTTGTAAGATTCTCCGTCCCCTGGCAAAATCCCGGCCCACTTCATGGGCCGCGTGAGCATCGGAGGATAATACCACCGGGATGTCCAGGGCCAGGCACTGCCGCAAAATTGACGGGCTTGGATACATCTCTCGCACCGGTTTGTAAAACCCGTTGGTGTTTAATTCCACCGCCATCCCTTGTTGCCTGATTTTCTCCAGTACAGGTTTGACGACGGGCAGCAAGTCCCCTTGATAGAAGTAACCGAAAACCTTAATGAGGTCTAAATGACCCACCAGTTGAAACAACCCGCTGTCCACGGCCTGGGCCAGGGTAGCAAAGTATTTTTCATACAAGCTGTTGATCTTCCATTGTCGGTACCCGCTTAGATAGTCCGGATGATCGAAAGGCCACCCGCCGATGTCGTGGACGGAGCCGATAACGTAGTCATAGGGTTTAGCCTCGATGATGCGGCGGATCTCCTCCTCCCGGCCGGGTTCGTAATCGATCTCCAAGCCCAGGAGAATCTTCACTTGCGGGTATTCCTGCCGCAGCTCCTCCACCGCCCCTGGATCAATCTCGTCCTTATACCATTCATGATCCGTGAAAGCCAGGCCCTTTAAGCCCTTCCTCACAGCTTCCGCTACAAAAGGCCTTAACCTGTCTAAAGTGTATTTCCCGCCGGTATGCGCCAGCGGGTGCGTATGACAATCAATCAACCCTCCGTCACCTCCAAGGCACCCTCAAATTCATTACCATACCGCCGTACTCCATCTGTCCTCAAGGAGGCACCGGTTTTGAGCGGGTAGTTCATGGGAGCAAAAAAGCGAAGCAGCCCTTCACCGTGGTCAGCCACCGATCGCCGGGTGCCGGGTTATGTTTCCGTCGCGCTTAAGTTTAGACCGGAAGGGCTATCAGGACCAGAAAGAATGACATGTACTCCTGACAACTGACGACCGCTGTTGAGCTCATCTCCAAATATGGTTCCTCTGAAGTTCCCGCTGAACACCGGTTGCCGGCGTGGCACTTGATAATCAATGAGCCCTGCGGCTGCAGGGCTCTTCTTTAATACTCGTTGGGCATTTGATTGAGTTCAGCCAGGGTGAAGACCGGCCCGTCAAGGCAGACGAATTTGCTGCCGATGTTGCAGCGGCCGCACTTGCCGATGCCGCACTTCATCCGCATTTCCAAGGTGGTCACGATTTGCTCCGGAGCAAAATTCATCTTGGCCAGGCTCTGGAGCACAAACTTAATCATGATTGGCGGTCCGCAAGTCAGCGCAATGGTATTCTCCGGGGAAGGATTAATCTCTTCCAGGAAAGCCGGCACGAAGCCCACATGACCGGTCCAGCTCTCATCGCCCCGGTCCACTGTTACGTGTACTTCCGTATCCCTGACTTTAGGCCAGTTCTCAAATAAATCGGTCTTGAAGCACAGGTCTGCCGGGGACCTGGCGCCGTAGATGATGGTCAACTTGCCGTAATCATCCCGGTGCTCGATGCAGTAATTGATCATGGAGCGCACCGGGGCCAACCCGATACCGCCCCCGATGAACAAGACATCTTTGCCTTTAAAGAGGTCAATGGGAAAACCGTTGCCATAAGGCCCCCGCACACCGACGGTCTGGCCCACTTCCGCCTCGTGCAGGGCTTCCGTCAGTTTACCCACTTTCTTAATCGCAAATTCCAGGTGGTCAGGGCCCTGGGTCGTGACGGAAAACATCGCTTCCCCCACATCCAGCAAGGACAGCATCCCCAACTGCCCCGGCATGGGGGTAAAGGGTTTGCCGTTGTCGGTGGTTACGTGGAAGGTCTTAACATCAGGGGTCTCTTCAACGATCTTAATGATTTTGCCTACGACAGGCAATAAAGGATTTCCCTGGCATGATCCGTTGCAGTTGCTCATCTACTCCACCTCCCACAGCTGGCTAATCACGCGGGTAATATCTAAGTTCACCGGGCACTTCTGGATGCAGCGGCCGCAGCCGACACAGCCCACTTCAGAGTATCTTTCGGGAATATACTGGAGCTTGTGGAGGAAACGCTGCCGGACCCGTTCTTTTTTGCTGGGACGAGGGTTATGCCCGCCGGCCATCAAAGTATATTCCGCATACATGCAGGAGTCGTAGCAGCGGTATTTGACACCGCAGTTCCCCCTGGTCCTGTTTAAGATATCAAAGCAGTGACAGGTAGGACATAAATAGGTGCAGGTACCGCAGTTGACACACTTGCGGCATATTTCTTCCCACACTTGATGTTCAAACTTGGGCTGCAAGTGTTCCATCAAACCTTCGGTTTTCACTTTCAAGGTGCAGGGTTTGCCTTCCGGCAGTTCCCCCGCCTCTTCCGCCAGCCTGCCGGCCAAATCGGCCAGGAGCTTCTCACCGGCTTCCGATTGAGGCGCCAGCAGGATGCTGTCCCCTTTTTCCATCATCATCACATCTGCTAAGGGGGCCCGCGCCGGATTGATACCCCAGGCATCGCAGAAACAAGTTTCACAGGGCTCGGTACAGCCTAAAGCCATGATGAGACCTTGTTCCCGCTTTTGCTTGTAATACACATCTTCATAACCTTTAGTGAGAAATACATCATCCAGTACTTTCATGGCATGAACGTCACAAGGACGCATCCCAAACACCACAAAGGGTTCCGGGGGGGCACTGAGATCCTGGATGCTGCCCTCTTGCTTGTTAACCCGGTATTCATACATTTCTTCCGTCTGGGGGAAGAACAAACCCTTGGGAGGGAGAAGAGTATTTCCTTCCAGGACCAGTTCGGCTTCTTTATCCCAGGGAGCAAATTGGGAAATGCCATTTACGGTCACCGGCACAAAGGCTTTCCTTTTGCTGTTCAAGGCTTCCAAAAACTGTGGTAGATTAGCTTTTTTCACACTCTTCATGGCTTCCCACCTCCCCTACATAAACTCTTCCGGATCATCAGTTTTGAACATCCCCAAGGGCAGGGGACCTTCAGGATCCAGCCCGGCTTCATACTCGCCGAACAACTCGTTGATATCTTTGGCGATCTTGTGATGCAAGTCCATAATCGGTACACCCATTGGGCAAACGCGTTCGCATTCACCGCATTCAATGCACCGCCCGGCTACGTGGAAAGCCCGGACCAGCCCGTAGAACTGGTTGCCCCCTCTTTCCACGGCTCTTTCCAGCCAAGTTTGCCCTTGATCGAAAACGCATTCCCGGCAGTTGCAGGCGGGACACACATTACGGCAGGCATAGCACCGGATGCATTTATCGTACTGTTTCGCCCAATAAGCAAACTTCTCCTCGGGATTCATCTTTTCCAGTTCCCCTATCCGGGCAAAGCGGTCTTCTTTGCCGGTGACAGGGACTTCCTCGCCTACCAAGACATCATAGACCACCGGATTGGGATGAGTGCAGCGGAGGCATTTTACTTCCAGGGGAGCTTCCCCGGCTTTTTCCTTGCCTAAAGCAGCGGCCTGCCTGGCATCCTTCATACCGGGACAGGGCACACCGATTAGATAAACTTTATCCCTACTGATCACCAAGTCCTGCACCAGGCGGTTCACGCCCCGGGCATCACATCCCTTGACCAGGACCGCCACTTTGCCCTCCAGGTGACGGTAGTCCATCAGGTACTTGGCTAGATTGACGGCACAGTATTCATCCCAGACGAGGCGTTCCACATCCTCCGGTTTCGTAATGAAGACAGGGGTTGAATTATAGAAAAAGGTGCCCTTTTCCCAGCCGATCACCAGCTGGACTTCCTGCTTCTCCAACAGTTCCCTGGCTATTTCCCGGATTTTCGCAGTTTGTGGGTTCATTTGGCATCCCTCAACTTCCTATTGGGGCCAAGCGGCCTGATCTGTTCCGTCAGCTCCTCGATAATGGTCGCGAATTTCACGCTTTCCGAACCGGACACCCAACGGGCTTGGAAGCGCTGGGGATCGATGCCCACATATTCCAGCATCCGCTGCATGATGAGATAACGGCGGCGCGTAAAGTAATTGCCACTAGCATAGTGGCAGTCGCCCGGGTGTCACCCCGCCACCAACACTGCATCGGCACCTCGCTGGAAGGCCCGCAGCACAAACTGCGGATTCACCCGCCCGGAGCAAGGCACCCGTATTAACCGCACGTTGGGAGGATACTGGAGGCGGTTAAGACCCGCCAAATCTGCCCCGGCATAAGCGCACCAGTGGCAGGTGAAGGCGATCACTTTCGGTTCCCACTGGGAGCCTTGAGCTTGTTCTACAGACACAGTGCATCCACCTCCATGAGGATCTGTTCATCGGTAAACCCTTTCACGTTGATGGCGCTGGAACGGCA
>DULZ01000031.1 GCA_012840125.1 Clostridia bacterium
AGAAGCGTTTATCGACTTCAGTGCCAACATCAATCCTTTAGGTCCGTCTCCCCAGGTTTGGCCTGCCCTGCAGGCTGCCCTGCCGCGCATTGTCCACTACCCTTGCCCTGAAGGAAGAGAATTAAAGGAAAAACTGGCGGGTCATTTAGGGGTGCCCGTGGAGCAGTTGGTCCTGGGCAACGGCGGTGCGGAGCTTATTTATGCGTTAACCAATTTCTTTGCTCCCGGTCGGGTGGTGGTTTCCTCTCCTACCTTTGGGGAATACGGCCGGGGTATCCTGCATCCCCCCATGGTGAGAATAAAACTCGACGCCGGGAAAAACTTTGCCCTGGAGCCGGCCCCCTTTGAGAAGCTGGTCCAAGCGGGGGACTTGATTTTCATCGGTAATCCGAACAATCCTACCGGGGTCCTCACGCCCAGGGAGGTCGTGCTGCAGTTAGCATCCCTGGCCGGGGACCGGGGGGCCACCCTGGTGGTGGATGAAGCTTTTATGGATTTTGTCGAACATGATCAATCCGTGGCCAGGGACGTATCCAGCCACAGTTCACTGGTGGTGGTAGGTTCCTTAACCAAGGTCTTCGCCATCCCGGGTCTGCGTTTGGGCTACCTGGTGGCGGCAAAGGAACTGGCGAGGAACCTGGAACAAGCTTTGCCCCCCTGGCGGGTGAATGCCCTGGCCCAGGCGGCCGGCCTGGCCTCTTTGGCCGACTCGGAACACCTGGCGGCCACCAGGAGGATCGTGGCCCGGGAAAGGCAGTTCCTGGCGGAAAGGCTGCAGCATTTGGGCTTTTCGGTTATTCCCGGGCAAGCAAATTTCCTGCTTTTGCACGGCCGTGCCTTAGGGGTTACGGGAGAGGCGCTGCAAGGGTTCCTGGGGCCGAAAGGCGTGTTGATTCGCTTGTGCCACAGTTTTGACCACCTGGATGAGTATTTTATTCGCATTGCCGTGCGGGGCCGGCAGGAGAACGAAAAACTGGTCAGCCTGATCAGGGATTTCCTGAGGGAGAAGGAGGGACAAGGATGCGGATGATCTTGGTGCGGCACGGGCAAACGGAATGGAATAAGGCGGGGAAGTTCCAAGGCCACAGCGATATCCCCATGGATGAGACCGGCCGGGAGCAGGTGCAAGCCGCCGCAGCTTACCTGGCCCAGGAACCCCTGGAAGCGGTTTACGCCAGCGATTTGTCCCGGGCGAAGGAGACTGCGGCGGTGATTGCCGCTTACCATGGTTTGGAACCAATCCTGGATGTGCGGCTACGGGAACTGTACATGGGTCGCTGGGAAGGGTTGGATTTCAATACCGTTTACCGTCACTTCCGGCAAGAATATGATGCCTGGTTTGGCAAGCGGGACGGGGTCACCCCGGGAGGAGAAGGAGTCAAAGACGTGGAAGCCAGGGTGCTGGATTTCATCTTTGAGGTGGCTCCCAAGCACCGGGGCACGGTAGTGGCCGCCACTCACGGCGGTGTGATCAGGGCCGTGTTGGCCTGGGCGGTGGACGAGCGGTACTTGTGGGAGGAACCCATCGATCACGCTTCTTTGACCATTATTAAAGTGGAAGGTAAGCAGCTGATTCCTGAAGCCATCAATATTGTTCCCTGGAAGAAATGAGCCCGTCATGGGTAGAGGGCGGTCGCGGACCGGTGTGCACCGGGGGTGAGGGAAGGCTCGGGACCAACAGGAGCCTTGATTGGACCCCTAAGCACACCGGCGTTGTTTATTTTGAGAAACATTTCTCGAAAGCAGGAATTTGACGCAATTGTGCGAAAAATAACTTCTGTGAATGGGTGTTCATTCTAGTGCCACCAGAGAAAGGAAGGATTGGATTTGCGGCTTTTTCAACCGATTACCATTGGCAAGATGGAGTTAAGAAACCGTATCGTCATGCCCGCCATGCATTTATCCTATACGTTGGACGGGGAAGTCAATGACCGGTTGGTTGATTTCTACGTCGAAAGAGCCAGAGGCGGAGCAGGGTTAATCATCGTAGGCGGCTGTGCCATCGACCGGGCGGGGGCAGGCCCCTTCATGGTCCGGTTGGATGACCGCCGTTACTTGCCCGGTTTAAAGAGACTGACCCAAGCGGTCCAAGCCCAGGGGGCGAAGATCGCGGCTCAGCTTTACCAGGCGGGCCGGTATGCCCTGAGTGCCATCACCGGGGAGCAAGCCATTGCTCCTTCGCCGGTGGCTTCCAGGTTGACAGGGGAGACCCCCCGGGAAATGACGGAAGAAGATATCCAGAGGGTGATTGACGCCTTTGCCCGGGCTGCTTCTTTG
>DULZ01000032.1 GCA_012840125.1 Clostridia bacterium
GGGAGCATGTTTATCAGCTTCAACCTCAGCTTCGTTGAAAAGGCAAAGCTGGTTCGGATCATGTTCCAGCACATACCGGCGTTTCTCACTGGATGGGCCGAACATGGCCTTTTGCAGCCTCGCCAGCTTCTCCTCAAGCTGTTCAACCTGAGCTTCCAAGTGGGCAATGTATGCAGTTACTTCCGGGGAAAGTCCCTCAACGTTTATCTTTTCCATGGTTAGAGTATATCATGGGAAAGATCATACCGCCAGGGAATTCTTGGGAGATGGAGTGATTTTTTTACTGGGTTTTAATAGAAATCCCGGGCGGTAATTTCCCCAAAGCCTTTAGGTGGGTCGATGGTAAAGCCCTCCATTAAGAGGCGGAGCTGTTTTACGGTGATGTTTCTCACCTTGCCCGGGTCTTTCGGCCATTTGAACCTGGCGCCGGCCCCGTCGAGCCGTTTATAGTACAGGACAAAGCCGTTTTGGTCCCAAGTGAGAGCTTTTAGACGGTTGCGGTTCCGATTGCAGAAGAGGAAGAGGTAATTGCCGAAAGGATCGAGGTTGAATTTCTCTTTTACCAAAAGAGCGAGGCCGTCCACGGATTTTCTTAAGTCGGTAGCCCCGCAGGCCAAGTAAATGCCGTCATATGCAAAAATGTCCTTTAGCATAGGGCCTGCACAACCTTAAGAACCTCCCCCAAAAGGGTTGGGTTAAAGTCCGGTCCTACCAAGATGTTGAATCTGCCGCAAGTAATCTTGATTTCGTTATTCCAGTTATCGTCTTTGACCAGAGTTACATTAACCCACTGAGGTGTTTCACCTTGCTTGGTCTCCTGGTTTACCCTGGTGTCCCAACTGCAGTACTGGGAGTATTTGATACCGTTTTGCCGGCACCATTCCTTGGCGGTCAGGCCGCTTGCTCTGCACTCGGCTACCAGAGCTGCTCTTTCTTCCTTGGTCATTTTTGATACCTCCATTCAAAATCGCTGGAGGTATTGTGGCACATTTAGGCAGGGGCGGCAAGGTACCTGATTATTGAGCGCTTACAATTATTTGAAAATTGAAGCTGGGATTTTAAAATAGATTTATTTCACATGATTTTGGGAAAAGGGAGAGGAGTTGCCTGCAAAATATACGTCACTGCTTAAGACACCGCTTTTCATTACCAACCCCCGGAGTATTTTATTATACATGACAATGTTTTTGGCCCTTTTTACCGCAATGCTCCGGACAAGGGGTTGTATCCTTTTTTTTGTATCTTGCCTGGAAACCCTCCATGCCTTCATTCAGACTTAAAGCCAATGCATGGGCACTTTTGAAAGCAAAACTTAGACCCTCCGCCGAACTGGGGCTGATGAAGCCCCCGGCTTCACCGATCAGGGCAACTGAATCATTACCGGTGATGATATCCCCGGTGCAGGGACGTAAAATTGGAGCGGCCTCTCTTTTTAGGGGTCGGTCAAAGCGGAAGCCATAGTCTCTAAGTTTGCTTTTCAGAAGATGGTACTTCTGCCTGGGCTCATCTGACGGGATAAGGGCTGAACCAATTAAGAGTTTTCCTTCCTTGAAGATGGTCCAGGAATAAAAGTCGGTTACCGCACTGTCAAAGATTGCACCGTAATGGGGAACTTCTATATCTGTTTCAAACCATTCCTGGATGGCAATATATCGTTTAAAAGAATCCCTTTCTTTAAAAAATTGTTTGCGGAGACCGGACAGAGCGCCGTCAGCTCCTACAACCACACGGGCCTTCTCCTGACAAGCCTTCCCTTGGTGAATGAAGGTAACTGTATAGCCTTCATTACATTTCTTGACGGAATCGAGTCGACACTCCATTCTCAAATCGACACTGTCCGGTATTAATGATACCAGCCATTCATCAAACCGGTTTCTGTTCATATTAAAGTAAAAACGTTGGTAATACCGTTCCAAACAATTGTCAAAGTCGATGGTTCTGACCAAAAAAAGCTGGGGGTTTACCAGAACACCGGTGGGCACGGCAAGACCAAGCCTGCCCAACATTTGCTGGGCATCAGGAGCCAGGAGTCCGCCGCAGCATTTTGAGATTCCGTTTTGGTCTCTGCAAAGCAAATTACGCTTGTCCAGAAGCATTACTTTATATCGTTTATCCAGCAAGCGGGCCAGAGTGGCTCCTGCCGGACCTGCGCCAATAATAGCAATGTCATAGATCATAGACGAAATATCCTCCTGCATTGAGTGACATTTTACTATGCTTATTTTAGCCTATTTCAGGTTCAATTCCTTTTTCTATTGCAAAAATTGCTGAGGCAAACACTGCCGGGAAGCAGAACATTCCCCAGGTACCGGAGCGCCTTTCAGTTCGGAACAATGGCTGGATTATTTCCGGTGTGAGCATGTAGAAATATGTTGAATTGGTTGATAATTGACAGTACAATTTTAACTACAATAGCAATATTATCCACTTAATAATATTAATAACAGTTAAGCTGCAAAATTTTGGACTGAAGAAAGGAATGCTATGAAAGAAAAATACGGGCTGTTCCAGGAAAGTAAAATTAAAAATCTTTTTGTTATTCTTATAATCTTCGTGGCCCTATGTGGCCTCCTCTATATCTATTATGCCTGGGAGCAATATACCCGGGATGCTCAGCAGGAAGCCATTGGCCTGGCTGTTTCTGTTGCCTCTTTTATTCAGCCGGAGCGGCTCATGAATCTGAAAGGGAATCTTTCTGATCTGGATTCTGATGATTACCTGTCATTAAAAAACAGCTTGGTGGACATTAAACAGGGCAAACCGGAAATCGGTTTCGCCTATCTGTTAACTATGAAAGACGGCAGTCTATATATCATTGCTGATTCAGAGTCTCCCCAGTCTGAATACTATTCTCCCCCCGGCCAGGAGTTTTCGGAGGCGGCCTCACTATATAAGGAACCTTTCTTAACCGGGGAGCCAATCTTGACCATTCCCATTACCGACCGCTGGGGCACTTGGGTCAGTGCTTTGGCCCCGGTAAAAGATCCGGATACAGGCGAAGTGCTGGCCGTATTTGGTATTGATTATCCGGCGGGCTACTGGCAGGCAGAAGTGAACAGGTACCTGCTCCATTCCACTGCAGTAGTGGCCTGTATACTCCTGCTCTTAATGTTGCTCTGCTGGGTAATCTTGAATAATTACCGGTTGGCGGTCTTAAGCAGGGAGCTTAAAGATACTGAAACTTTATTCAGGACCGGTTATGAACAGGCGCCGATTGGAATCGCTCTGCTGGATTGTTTCCATTTTATATCCATGGGTAATACCGAGTTTGCCCGGATCTTAGGAAGAACCAGAGATGAAATTGCTTCTTTAAATTGGAATGACGTTACTCATCCCGATGACTTGCCCGGGGATCTGGAATACTTTAAGCAATGTTATAAGGCTGAAACACCGGGGCATTCTCTGGAAAGACGTTTCATTAGACCCGATGGCACCGGCATCTGGGTGAACATGACGGCGAGCAGGTTAAGGTTGACCAGCGGTAATGTTACCAATGACTACTACTTATGCATGGTTCAGGATATTCAAGCCCGGAAAGAAGGGGAAGAAGCCCTGCAGGAAAGTGAACGAAGCAGGAGGGTATTGCTGGAGAACCTGCCGGGAATGGCTTACAGGTGCAAATTTGATGAACACTGGACAATGGAATTTGTGTCCAAGGGTTGTTATGACTTGACCGGATATAAGAGTGAAAGCCTTTTGTATAATAGAGAGCTGTCTTTTAATGATTTGATTGTTCCGGAATACAGGGATGTATTATGGGCGGAATGGGAACGGGTAATTGAGGAACGGCGCCTGTTCCGCTATGAATATGAAATAATCACTGCCACCGGGGAACGGAAGTGGGTCCTGGAAACGGGACAAGGAGTGTTCGGGGATGACGGCGAGGTAGTAGCCCTGGAAGGCATTATTATTGACATCACCGAAACCAAGGAAAAACAGCGGCAGATCGAATACTTCAGTGACCATGATTTGATGACCGGTGTGTATAATCGCCGGTATTACGAAGAAGCAAAAGCCCGTTTGGATAGGGAGGATCAGACGCCAACAGCCATCATTATTGCCGATATTAACGGCGTCAGGCTGATTAACGATGCTTACGGCACTGAGGCAGGGGACCGGCTGATCATCGAAGCAGCGAAAATACTGCAAAGATGCTCACGGGAAGGTGATATCCTGGCCCGGACCGGTGGAGACGAGTTCAGGCTGCTCCTCCCCAAAACCAATCGTTATCAAGCCAACAAAATTCTAAAGGCTATCCAGGAAGATTGTCACAAGTTTAATGCTAAAGTAAAAGAAACTGAGCGGCGGATCAGTTTGTCTGTGGGCATGGGAATCAAAGCCGGCAAAGAATGCACTTGGGAGAGTGCGGAAAAGGAAGCGGACGAATCCTTGCGCAGGCATAAGCTCTTCGAGCAGAAAAGCATGTACAATACCATTTTGTCCTCGATCATGGCTACCATGTATGCCAAAAGTCAGGAAACGGAGGAACATTCCCAGCGTCTTTCGGAAAAATGCATTAAAGTTGCCGAACGGTTAGGGCTGCCTCAAAATAAACTGGATGAACTGCATCTTTGTGCAATGCTGCACGATATCGGGAAAGTGGGCATTGATGACCGGATTCTGAACAAGCCGGGAAAACTCACAGAAGCGGAATGGGCGATTATGAAAACCCATCCTGAAATAGGATACCGGATTGTCATGTCCGCACCGGAGCTGTCCAGCGCCGCAACGGTAATCCTGGCCCACCATGAACGTTGGGACGGAAAGGGATACCCTTTAGGCTTGTCGGGAGAAGAAATTCCTTTACTGGCCCGGATTTTAGCAATTGTCGACGCTTATGATGCCATGACTCAGGAACGGGTCTATCGTAAAGCATTGCCTAAAGAATTGGCTTTGAAAGAAATTGAGAAAAATGCCGGTATCCAGTTTGATCCCACCATAGCCCGCATATTTGTTGAATTGATGCGTGACGAAGACTAAGTACCGGGTAAGTTAAGGAGAAGGAGAGGACAGTGGAAACGGAGAAATGCGTTAAAAAGGCAATAGAGGAATTCTGCCTTGAGTTTGTGAAAAAACCGTATCTTTGTTATACGGAACAAGGCCTCCATGCCCGATTTTATTTGACACTGTACAATATACTTCCTGAAGACAGGCGATACATAGTTTTTGATGGATTGGTCAGAGAAATCGAAAAGGATTTTGAGTATTGAAGAATTTTTTGAAACGGTAGCCCTTTGCAGTTGTGAGAACTTATTGGTTTATGTGGGGATCCATGACAAAACAGCTAATTATCAAAACGGGGTTTGGGTGCTTTCGAAATCAGGAATTAGGCAGCTCTAAGTTGGCAGTAAAAGGAGGGAGCCGGTTATGCCTTTTGCAATTGTCAGAAACGATATCACCAGAATGGAAGTGGATGCCATTGTTAACGCCGCCAATACCGCTCTCCAGATGGGAGGAGGAGTCTGCGGCGCTATCTTTAGGGCAGCGGGAGCGGAGGAGCTTCAAAAGGAATGCAACGCCATCGGCCACTGCGAGACGGGACAGGCCGTGATTACCAAGGGATATAAACTCCCGGCCAAGTACATTATTCATACCCCGGGGCCGGTTTGGCGGGGAGGTCATTATGGAGAGGAACAGCTATTGCGAAGTTGTTATCTCAATTCCCTAAAACTGGCCAAAGAGCATAACTGTAATTCTATTGCCTTTCCTTTGATTTCGTCCGGAATCTTCGGTTATCCCAAAGACCGGGCCTTAAAAGTTGCAACTACGGCCATCAGTGACTTCTTAAAAGAAAATGAGATGCAAGTATATTTAGTCGTTTTTGACAAGGCGGCTTTTTCTATAAGTGAAAAACTGTTGGGCCAAATCCAAAGTTTCATTGACGAACATTATATAGACAGGCACCGGCCTCCAAGAAGAGAGCTTCTGGAAGTGGAAACAGTTGCTCTTAAAGAAGCTATGTACGTGCCCAAGCAGATAGAGTATAAGATTGCCGGGCCTGCGGGGCTGGAAGATTTGATCGGGCGCCTGGACGAATCCTTTTCAGAGACCCTTTTTCGCCTTATTGACGCCAAAGGGAAAACCGATGTGGAGGTTTACAAGCGGGCCAACCTGGATCGCCGGTTGTTTTCCAAAATCCGCAGCAATAAAAGTTATATGCCCAGCAAGAAGACGGCGGTGGCCCTGGCCATCGCTTTGGAGCTAAATCTGGCCGAAACGAAAGATTTGCTGTCACGGGCCGGATATACTTTGTCCCGGAGCCAAAAGTTTGATGTCATTATTGAGTATTTCATCCGGAACGGGAATTACGATATCTTTGAGATCAATGAAGTCCTGTTTTATTTTGATCAGCCTTTACTGGGAGCGTAAAGGCTGATTTGTCGCCCGGGAGGCGACCGTTGGCAGTTTGGTTTATGTTATCCTCTGATCAAAATTGAACGGAGGAGGATAACGAAAATGAAAAACAATCTGACAGAACTGGTGTTTATCCTGGACAGGAGCGGTTCCATGGCAGGTCTGGAGAGCGACACTATCGGCGGGTATAATGCCATGCTCAAAAAACAGCAGGAGACTGAGGGGGAGGTAATTGTCACCACAGTTCTTTTTGATGACAAGTATGAGCTTCTCCATGACCGGATTAACCTGAAGGCCATTGCTCCCATTACTGAAAAAGAATACTACGTTCGTGGCACGACAGCCTTACTGGATGCCGTCGGAAAAACCATTAATAAAATTGTAGCGGTACAAAAACATACGGCGGAAGAATACCGGGCGGATAAAGTGCTGTTCGTGATCACCACCGACGGCATGGAAAATGCCAGCCGGGAGTACTCCTATGAGCAAATTCGCCGGATGGTGGAAAGACAGAAAGAGAAGTACGGATGGGAATTCATTTTTCTGGGGGCCAATATTGATGCAGTGGAAACGGCCGGCCGGTTTGGAATTGATGCCGGCAATGCTGCCAATTACCACGCCGACAGCGAGGGAGTTCAGCTGAACTTCCAGGTGCTCAGCGAGGTTATAACCAACGTTCGGGAAAGACGACCCCTTTCCGGCGGTTGGAAAACAAGGATCGATACGGATTATAAACGCAGGAAGATGTAAGAAGCTATCTTCTGGGATAAAGTGGTTTTAGGAGAGGTAAGTATGGGAATAGAAAAATTTGTTAAGAAGGCAATCGAAGAGTTTTGTATTGAATATGTTATGAAACCGTATTTATGTTATACAGAGCACGGCCACCATGCCAGGTTCTATTTAACCTTATATAACATGCTTCCTCAATCTGAACGATATTTTGTTTATAACGGTGAAGAAGTCTGTGTTATTCAAAAAGAATACCCTACAGCCCATAACCTGGACAAAAGCAGAAGACAGAATTGGGATATTGCAGTTCTTAAGAGACCTGTTTCTTCGGGTGAAAAGGGGGAACCAGGTTATGATTATTTGCCTCTCAATTCGGTTGTTGAGTTTGGTCTCAACGCAGGAAAAGAGCATCTTGTGGAAGATATACGCAGGCTGTGCCACAAGAATTCGAATGTAACGCACAAGTTCATAGTACATTTGTATCGAATTTCCACTAGCGGCAATTTAATTTCTGGCAGGGATTGGTCCGAAAAATCAAAGAGAATCCTGAGCTTGGACGAGATTACTGATTTAGTAACCGGCTACGCTTGTGACAGATTATTGGTTTATGTAGGTATCCACGACAAAACGTTCCCAAACAAAAACGGTGTATGGGCTATTTCAAAATCAGGAAGGCAACAAGTGTTTCCAAAAAAAATTTAGCCCTGCCGAGACGAGCCATGGGAGGCTGTGCCATGTTCGGTGGGGTGGCGGGGTGCAATGACAATGGTAATGCTATTTAGGATCACCTCTGTGTCACAGGCATCCTGTGCTACCCCTTCATCGGGTTTACAATCATGGCGAAATTCTGCCCTGGGCACCACTACAGTCAGTTCCGACGGTATCTCTAACGTAGTTTCCCGGGTGACCGACAAATTAAGGCCCCAGAGACTTAGGTCTATGTGATCTGTAGTCTGGTGTTTGTTGGGAGGGTTCTTCCTGTTCCATATTTTTTTAATTTTATTCTGAATCTTGCTCAGCCTGCTTTTCATTAAACATCTTCCTCGCTTCGCAAATGGGCAGTAATCTATTATTTATAACTTCCGGTATATATTATTAAAAGCTGGACGTGATGGTTCGGGTATACGGAGACAGATAACCGGTTAGGCAATGCCGGTTTGTGTTAAAATATTTTTGTCACGGGAGACAAAGACAGGAGGGGGGCTGCCCCAGTGACAGTAACAGTAGCCGACTTATTAAAATTGCCGTCTCTCCGCAATGCGGAAGTGGTAGCGGGCAGGGGCGGGCTGCAAAAAATCGTATCTTCCATTTCCGTTCTGGAAAGCGTCGATCCGGAACTTCTTATGGAGGCCCATTTCCATAACGATGAGTTTTACGGCAGTGAGATAGTGATCACCTCCTTTATCAATATCAAGGATGACGTGGAACTCCAGCGCCGGAACATCCGTCGCTTGGCAGAAGGCGGGGAAGTAGGCCTGATCCTTTATTATGTAGGTATCTTTATGAAGGAGATCCACCCCCGGTTGATTCAACTGGCCGATGAGTTGGATTTTACTCTCATCTGCATGCCCCGCAACCGGCTGGACCTGCGGTACAGCGAAGTCATTTGTGAAGTGATGGAGGCTATTTACCGGGACCGGTCTGCGGGAGGGTCCATGGTGGTAGAACTGCTGGAACGGGCTTCCCGTTTGCCCCAACACCAGCGGACGGTAGATACGGTAGTCAAAATGTTATCGGACCGGATCCGGGCCACGGTCATTCTAACTGATGCTCAAGGGAAGGTGCTCAATGAAGCGGCCTGGCCCCGTACCTTGTCCGGTTTGCACACTCACCTGAAAAAAGCATCGTTGCCTGAGACACCCGGAAAACCTGCACAATTTCCTCATGTTCCCGGTGGATTGCTCTACCGGGCTCCCATTGATTCCGGGACCGGTCCGGGAATGGATTTGTTCCTGATCAGGGAGGGTACACCCCTGTCAAGCGGTGAGTTCCAGCAGGCAGCGGAAATAGTACAGCTGGCCGTAAGGCTCTGGAGCCAGGAACATGACAAAGTGGTGATTTCCGAACTGGTCAAGGCCATTATGCAGGACGAGCCCATGAAAATGCGGCGTTTGGCGGATTTGTTTCAGATTGATGTGGCTTCTGTTCATGCCATGTGGATCGCTATGCCGGAGGCCGGCGGCCGCGGCTTTTCGACTGAGGCGGCAAAGGGGGCCTGGGAGGTGGCAAAGCAGTATTGCCGATCTTCCTTTGCCGATGTCTATGAAGACTGCCTGGTGGTTTTCATGGACGGTCCCCGGACTTTTCAGGATACGGAGACCCTCAAAAAGGAGCTGCTGGTCCAGCTGCCGGAAACCGGCATCCTGACCGTGTTTCGCAATTTGCAGGATACTGCGGCAGTGAGAGCAGCTTACCTGGCTAACCGGGATTATGCCGCCGATCTCCGGCTAATCTTTCCCGGCCGCGTCTGTTTCAATGAGGCGGAGCTGGATTTTGCCAAAGCTTGCCGGGAACGGATTGCTGAAGGCGAGGCGGCCTTGGCGGAAGCCCTGGCCCCTCTGAGTATCCTGGCAGGGGACAGGGAGGCTAAGGAATTGATCAATACCTTGGCGGTTTATTTGCTGGATACGGGAGGCAGCCTGACTGATACTGCCAACAAATTGTTCCTCCATAAGAATACGATTAAATACCGGTTAAAATGCATCTCGGACCGCCTGGGTTACCGGGTAGGTGCCATGCCTGCCTCTGCCAAATTGTTTGAGGCGGTGGCTATCGACAGGATACTGGGCTCCTAGCCGGGGTTCTTTGTCCCAAGGGACAAAATACCCTGGCTGTTTTTCTGTTGCCGGGCTAATTAACAACCTCCTCCGGCTTGGCTATACTGGTTATATTAGTTGAAAAACAATGGCCGGTAAAGGAGGCGGTTGGCTTGCGGAAAATAGGGTTGGCGGAAATAGAGGATATGGCCCTGGGGGCGGCTTTGCTGGGAGCCGGCAGCGGAGGGGACCCCTACATCGGGAAGCTGGTGGCCATCAGTGCCGTCCGGGAATGCGGTCCGGTAACCATGCTGGATCCTGAAGAAGTACCGGATGATGCCCTGGTAGTGCCCATTGCCATGATGGGCGCTCCCACGGTTTTGGTTGAGAAAGCCATCGGAGGCAATGAGTATAAGACGCTCTACGAAATGGTATCCCGCTTTTACGGCAAAGAGATCTATGCGCTGATGCCCATTGAGGCAGGGGGCGTCAACAGCATGTTGCCCATTGCCGCCGCGGCCCGGTTGGGGCTGCCCCTGGTTGATGCGGACGGGATGGGCCGGGCTTTTCCCGAGCTCCAGATGGTTACCTTCACCATCGGCGGTGTCAGCGCCACTCCCATGGCCCTGACCGATGAGAAAGGCAACAGCGTTATCTTTGATACCATTACCAATAAGTGGACGGAAGAACTGGCCCGGGCGGTGACCATGAGCTGCGGCGGCAGTGTTTCCGTGTGCCTCTATATCATTGACGGAAAAACCCTCAAAGAATATGCGGTGAAAAACATCATGACCAGAAGCGAACAGCTGGGCCGGGCTATCCGCACCTTGAAGTCCGGTACTGCCGGCACACGGGAAGAAGCTTTTTTTCAAGCTACGGAAGGTTTCAGGCTGTTCAAGGGCAAGATTGTTGATGTGCTGCGGGAGACCCGGAAAGGTTTCAATTTCGGCAAAGTAATTTTGGAAGGTTTGGGAGAAGACAAGGGCCGGAAGGCCTATGTAGAGTTTCAGAATGAAAATCTGGTGGCTGCCGTGGAGGGGGAAATCGTGGCCACCGTACCGGATCTGATCTCGCTGGTAGATTCGGAAACATTTATACCGGTAACTACCGATGCCTTGAAGTACGGCAAAAGAGTGCTGGTGGTGGGCCTCAAATGCTTTGAACTGTGGCGTACTCCCAAAGGATTGGAACTGGTGGGGCCCCGTTATTTCGGCTGCGACACCGACTATATTCCGGTGGAAGAACGGGTGAAAGGAGGCAGGGCCAATGTATAAACTGGGTATTGACGTGGGAGGCACCAACACCGATGCGGTTTTAATTGACGAGAACCTGAAGGTGGTGGCGGAGGTCAAGCACCCTACTTCCGGAGACATTCAGGAGGGCATTATTGGTGCCGTAAAGCAATTATTGGAGTTATCGGGAGTGGACCGGAGCCTGATCCGCCAGGCCATGTTGGGGACCACCCAGTGTACCAATGCCATTGTGGAGCGGAAAAACCTGGCGCCCATTGCCGTTTTGCGGATTGGAGCACCGGCGGCGGTGGGCATCCCGCCTATGACCGACTGGGAGGATGAGCTCAGAAAAGTAGTGGTAGCCCAGAAGATGATCGGCGGCGGCTTTGAGCACGACGGCAAGGAAATCGCCCCCTTTGATGAAGAAGCGGCGAGGGCTTTCTTCCGGGAAATCAAGGGGAAAGTCCAATCGGTAGCCATTTCCTGTGTCTTTGCCACTGTCCGAAACGACCACGAAGTGCGGGCGGCGGAGCTTTGCCGGGAGATCCTGGGGCAGGACATGCACATCTCCCTCTCCGGTGAAATCGGTTCCATGGGCCTCATCGAGCGGGAAAATGCTGCCATCTTGAACTCCGCCCTGTGCCGGGTGGCCCAACAGTTCACGGAAGGCTTTGCCCGTTCCCTGGCGGACCTGGGAGTGACCGGTGCCGCTGTCTACCTGTCCCAGAATGACGGCACCCTGATGACGCTGGAACAGGCTCGCCGTTACCCCATTTTGACCATTGCCTGCGGGCCCACCAACTCCATCCGGGGCGCCAGCTACCTGTCAAAACTGGAAAATGCAGTGGTGGTGGACGTGGGAGGTACCACCACTGACCTTGGAGTGCTGCAAAAGGGCTTTCCCCGGGAATCAAGTATGGGGGCAATTATCGGTGGAGTCCGCACCAATTTCCGGATGCCCGATGTGCTGACCATCGGCCTTGGCGGCGGTTCCATTGTCAGAGAACGGGAGGACGGCACTGTAACGGTCGGTCCTGACAGCGTAGGTTATCAGATTACGGAAAAAGCTTTGATTTTCGGCGGGGATACAGTGACTGCTACGGACATTGCCGTTCGATTGGGTTTGTACGACTTGGGAGATAAATCCAGGGTGGCAGGCTTAGACGAAGTATTCGCCTGGAAAGCCATGGATGCCATCTGCCGGCTGGTGGAAGACGCCCTGGATGCCATGAAATTATCCAATGAGGATGTGGATGTAATTTTGGTAGGCGGCGGATCCATCATCCTGCCGGAGAAACTGGCGGGGGCCAAAGCGGTGGTTAAGCCTGACCATTTCGGTATCGCCAATGCCATTGGCTCTGCCATCGCCAAAGTCAGCGGCACTTACGAAAAGCTGGTTGACTATGAAAAGGTACCCCGGGAGGAAGCACTGGTCCAGGCCAAGCAGGAAGCAATTGAAATGGCCGTTGCCGCCGGTGCCCTGCGGGAAACGGTGGAGATCATTGATATGGAAGATGTCCCCTTGGCCTACTATGCTGGCAAAACCAGCCGGGTGAAAATCAAGGCTGCTGGGGATTTGGGAAGCTAGTCGTTAGCAGAACCTCGTGAAGAAGGCACTCTTGGCTATTGAGCTTTTGGAGAAAGGTGAAGACGTATGAACAAGGATTTAGATTATTACATGGGTTTAGATTATGAAATAAAAATGAGGAAGTTGTCGGCCGAGGAAGGTGGCGGATGGTTCGCTGAAATACCCGTGTTACCAGGTTGTATGGCAGATGGAGATACAATTGAGGAATTATTAGCGAATTTGGATGAGGCCAAAAAAAGCTGGATAAAAACAAGTTTAGAATCAGGAAGAAGTATTCCTGAACCGTCAACAGATGATTTTTCGGGGCAATTGCGAGTTAGAATGCCAAAGTCATTGCATCGAGCGCTATCTAAGTTGGCAAAAGAGGAAAATGTGAGTTTGAATCAGTTTATTGTATTCCATTTGGCTAAGGGAATTGGCTACCGTAATTAAACTACGGACTTAGAACTAAATACCTTTTTCAGATAGAAACCCCTCTTGGTCAGCAAGTGGGGCTTTTCTGTCCTTAGAGTAAAATTATCGTAGGCAAATTCCCCAAAAAAATATGGGAAGAGTAAAAAAACCCTTCCCATACTCACGTCTTTCCTGTATGTTTGTAGTTGCGTATACCAACAAACGAGGTGAGACGTGACATGATCAGTTTACCCATAAAAGACTTAACATTCAAGGACCTAGAACGAA
>DULZ01000033.1 GCA_012840125.1 Clostridia bacterium
ACGTCTCCGACCGCCTCTATTTCGAGCCCCTGGCCCCGGAGTATGTCCTGAGTGTCCTGGCCAAGGAAAAACCCGACGGGGTGATGGTCCAGTTCGGCGGCCAAAGCGCCATTAAACTGGCCAAACCCGTAGCCGATGCCGGTTACCCGGTCTTAGGCACCCAGCCCAAGCAGATTCACCGGGCCGAAGACCGGAAGGAGTTTGACGCCCTGCTGGGTGAGCTGGGAATTCCCCGGCCCGCCGGGGGCACGGCCTTTACCACCGCAGAGGCGGTAGCTACGGCGGAAAAGCTGGGCTATCCCGTGCTGGTGCGGCCTTCTTATGTGCTGGGGGGGCAGGGCATGGAAATCGCCTACCAGAGCCGCGATGTGGCGGAGTACATGGAGATCATCACCCGGGTCAAGCAAGAGCACCCGGTGCTCATTGACAAGTACATCACCGGCCGGGAGATCGAAGTGGATGCGGTGTGTGACGGGGAAGATATCCTCATCCCGGGTATTATGGAACATATCGAGCGGACCGGTATCCATTCCGGCGACAGCATTTCCGTCTATCCCGCCGTCAATGTGAGCCCCGCGGTGATTGACACGGTGGTGGATTATACCCGGAAACTGGCTTTGGCCTTGGAAATCAAAGGGCTCATCAATATCCAGTTCATCGAACACCGGGAGGAAGTCTTCGTCATCGAAGTGAACCCGCGGGCCAGCCGGACGGTACCCTATCTCAGCAAGGTGACGGGGATTCCCATCATTGCACTGGCCACCAGGGTCATGCTGGGCGAGAAACTCAAAGACCTGGGTTACGGCACGGGTCTTTATCCCGCGAAGAACCTGGTGGCGGTGAAAGTTCCTGTCTTCTCCCTGGATAAACTGCCTTTGGTGGAAGTGAGCCTGGGGCCGGAAATGAAATCCACCGGAGAAGTGCTGGGAGTGGCCGGTGACCTGCCGGAAGCCTTGTACAAGGGACTCTTGGCAGCCGGCTGCAATTTCCCGGAACAGGGCACCGTCCTGGTGACCGTGGCTGATGTTTACAAGGAAGAAGCAGTGGAGGTGGCCCGGGAATTTGCCGCTCTTGGCTTTAAGCTTTTGGCCACCCAGGGAACAGCCCGGGCGCTGGAAAGCCGCGGCGTGCCCGTGCAGGTCATTAACAAGCTCAGCCAGCCTTCCTACAACATCGGCGACGCCCTAAGAGAAGGGGTCATCAACATCATTGTCAATACCCCGACCCACGGCCGGATACCCCAGCGGGACGGTTTCCGGCTGAGAAGGATGGCGGTGGAGAGCTCCGTTCCTTGCTTCACCTCCCTGGATACGGTGAAAGCCTTCCTCTCTTCCCTGCGGCTGTACCGGCAGGGCAAAAAGCCCGGCATTGTCTGCTTAAACGATCTCTCATGATGATGGGATGCATATTTGATGGCAGCCGGATAAATGCTTTTAAGGGGGCAGGGAGAGGCAGGAGGGGGACCGGGTGGAAAAAAGAACAGCCGGCACTGGCAGCGCAGGGCGCCGTACCGGCTGTTGACGTCACTCGGTGAGCTGGTGAGACAGGATGATGGCTTTGGCCAGTTCAGCAAGGGAAGTGCCCGTGTTCATGCTTTGTTTTTGCAGGAGGCGGTAAGCTTCATTTTCAGTAAGGTTGTTTTGCCGCATCAGGATGCCTTTGGCTCTTTCCACCAGTTTACGTTCCTCCAGCTGGTGCTGCAGTTTCTTGATATCTTGCTTCAGGTGCTTGATCTTGTAATCGCTGATGAGGGAAAGCTGGATGGTCTGCAGCAGCCCCTGTTTTGTCAGGGGCCGCTGCAGGAAGATGATGCCGGTGGGGTGTTCAAAGTCCAGCCAGAGACCGCCTTGATCACTGCTGGTGAGGACGATGATAGGGGCAAGATCCTCTTCTTCCACGATTTCCGCCAGTTTGACGCCGCTTAAGCCCGGCAGCTCCGCATCGGCCACAATCAAATCCGGGTGCACGGTTCTAATGCGCCGCAGGGCGTTAGTCCCGTCCTGTGTTTCATCCACCACGGTAAATCCCTGGCGAGTCAAGAACCATCTAATCTTCTTCAATTCATCAGGTTGAGCTAAGGCCAGGAAAATTCTACTCCCTATCATTCCGATCACCTTTTTCCGCGCAATTAGCTGAATTGCCCTACAATTTTATTATACTGCAGGCGGGCCTGGCAGCAGTATTAACGGTCTATTATAGCCTTGATTAGCCTAGTTTATATACCTACGGAGAGGAAGGGATCCCCTATGCTTGAATTCACCAAAATGCACGGCTTGGGCAACGATTATGTGTATATCGACTGCACCGGGGCATGCCCCCCCGGTCTGATGGAGAACCTGCCGGAGTTAGCCCGGCGGGTGAGCGACCGGCATTTCGGCGTCGGCTCCGACGGTCTGGTCCTCATCCTGCCTTCGGAGACGGCGGATTTCCGCATGCGCATGTTTAACGCCGACGGATCCGAGGCGGAAATGTGCGGCAACGCCATCCGGTGCGTGGGCAAGTACGTCTACGATCGCGGTTTGACTGCCAAGACCAGGCTTACCGTTGAGACCCTGGCCGGCATCAAGGAGCTGGATTTGCTTACTGTCGGCAACCGGGTGGAGCTGGTGCAGGTGGACATGGGGGAGCCGGTGTTGGACCCCAAGCGGATCCCGGTATTGGCGGGAGGGCAGGCGGCGATCAACCTTCCGGTGCAGGTGGAGGGGGAAACCTACCGGGTGACCTGCGTTTCCATGGGCAATCCCCACGCCGTTATTTTTGTGGAGGAGGTGGACCGGTTTCCGGTGGCCCAAGTGGGGCCCCGGCTGGAAAACCATCCTTTGTTTCCCAACCGGATCAATGTGGAGTTTGTGCAGGTCATTGATGAAGGGACCCTGAAGATGCGGGTGTGGGAAAGGGGTGCCGGGGAAACCATGGCCTGCGGCACCGGGGCTTGTGCCGTCCTGGTGGCTTCCGTGTTAAACGGGGTGTCCCAGCGCCAAACCCGCCTGCAACTGTTGGGAGGAGATTTACTGGTAGAGTGGCGCGAAGACAATAATCGCGTGTACATGACGGGCCCTGCGGTGAAGGTTTTTGACGGGGAATTGGCCCTGTAGGAGGAGCCGGTCCTTGAAACTTAAACAAAGGAGAGATGCAGATGGCGAGAATCAATGAGCATTACTTGCAGCTGCCGGGCGGTTACCTGTTTTCGGAAATCGGGAAGAGGGTGGCCCGGTACCGGGAACAGCACCCGGAGGCCCGGATCATCAGGCTGGGCATCGGGGATGTAACGCGGCCCTTGCCCCGGGCCGTCATTGAGAGCCTGCACCGGGCGGTGGAGGAGATGGCCCGGCAGGAAACCTTTAAGGGTTACGGGCCGGAACAGGGTTATGATTTCCTGCGGCGGAGCATTGTCGAGGGGGAATACCGGCCCCTGGGCATTGACCTGGATGAGGATGAAGTCTTTATCAGCGACGGGGCTAAATCGGATACGGCCAATATCCAGGAAATCTTCAGTGCCGGCTGTGTAGTGGCGGTGATGGACCCCGTCTACCCGGTCTATGTGGACAGCAACGTGATGGCGGGACGGGCCGGTTCCTTGAACGCCGCCGGCCGGTTTAACCGGCTGGTTTACCTGCCCTGCACGGCGGAGAATAATTTTGTGCCGGAACTGCTTGAAGAGAAAGTGGACCTGATTTATCTCTGCTATCCCAACAATCCTACCGGGATGACCATTACCGGGGCACAGTTGAAGAAGTGGGTGGACTATGCCCGGGAACACCAAGCGGTGATCCTGTATGACGCCGCCTACGAAGCTTATATCCGGGAAGAAGGGGTGGTCCACAGCATCTACGAGATCGAGGGAGCTAAGGAAGTGGCTATCGAGTTTCGCAGTTTTTCTAAAAACGCCGGCTTTACCGGTACCCGCTGTGCCTTCACGGTGGTACCCAAGGAGTTGAAGGGTTATACCGGCGACGGCCAAGCCGTTTCCCTCAACCAGCTGTGGTTCCGGCGCCAGACCACCAAGTTCAACGGGGTGGCCTATATCATCCAAAAGGGCGCCGCCGCCGTGTACACGGAAGAAGGGCGGCGGCAGGTGCGGGAACTCATCGATTACTACATGACCAACGCCGCCATCATCCGGGAAGGGCTGCTGCAGCTGGGGCTGCAGGTCTTCGGCGGGGTGAATGCTCCCTACATCTGGCTGAAAACGCCGGAGGGACTGGATTCATGGGCCTTCTTCGATAAGCTGCTCCGGGAAGCCCAGGTGGTCGGCACCCCCGGTGCCGGTTTCGGCCCCAGCGGGGAAGGCTACTTCCGCCTCACTGCCTTCGGCAGCCGGGAGGACACGATAGAAGCTGTGGAGCGGATCAAAAGGCAGCTAAAACTGTAATTACTGGAAGAAGCGCCAAAAACCAGCCTGAGGCGGTTTCTACAGCTTAATTATCCTTATCCCCCCGTCCAATTAAGCTGGCGAAACTGCTCCTAGGCTGGTTTTATTTATCTAGCTACATTTGTTTCTGATGTGAGAGGACGACAAAAGGAAAATGGTAGTGATATCATTGAGAGTAATGGGGTCTCCAGACAAAGTCTAAGAAAAAGTGGTACCAGGTAACCAGCTCCCTATATAGGTGCGTCGTAGGTTAATGTGAATATAGTATCAGTGAGCCAGTGTCGAAAACTTTCGTTGTCACTGAACTGCTTGAATAGTTCGGTATCATCTTTGAGCAGAGCAACCATGACACGCATCAGTGCCTTGTCATGTTCAATGCGCGCGTTTTCCTTATCGGAATACTTGCGAGCATTCTGGTAGGCGGGGTCAGCCGCTACGCGCGCGGGAATTTCCTCAGTGATGAGCTTTTGTACCCGATCAGCGTCGGCCCAAGGGATATTGCCGAACTGTTCATTAAAAGCCTTAATTATGTTTGAGAGGCGATCGAGTTTAGGTTCAGGTTTGTGTCCACCGCTACCTGTAGGCACTGGTTCGATCTCGAAATCCGCATCGTTAAGTATGAGCTTCATGGTGGCCTGTTTCTCGATGCGGTAACTTTCCATGTCCACTGCTTGTAAAATGCCTTTGGATAGATCTTCTTCTTTGGGCGCAGGCAACTTCGGCACCAGAAAGTTGAGAAAGATCGATAGTTTTTCCCAGTCGGCGTTGGTGTATGGGAGAACCGACGATAGAAAACTATATGTTCGCAAGAACGCTTTGGCTTTACCTTTAAAGTCGATCTGACCATCTTCGTCGAGATGTTCCATATAGATGGCAACACAAGCATCAAGGATCGGGTCGAGACGGTCGCGGTCGGCGCCATCCAAGTACAACTGCACCAGTTCATCCACCTGTTCGGGTGCATAGACCTGGTATCCGTCTAGGTCGGCCTTGAGATCGTGCAGCTTGTTCGGGTCGGTCTCATCCGCAAGGATAGTCGTACGATAGTAGGGTTCAAAGGCCTCGCGGATTACTTCCGGGTCGTTGACGAAATCAAGGATAAAGGTGTCGCTCTTCTGCGGGTGGGAACGGTTAAGACGCGAAAGTGTTTGCACCGCTTTAACCCCGGAAAGCACTTTATCAACATACATGGTATGCAAAAGCGGCTCGTCGTAGCCGGTTTGGAATTTATCCGCACAAATCAAAAACCGGTATG
>DULZ01000034.1 GCA_012840125.1 Clostridia bacterium
ACATCAACGGTACCAGCTACCGGCTCAAGGGAAAATTGAGAGCTTCAACAGAAACTCGGTGACAAGGCTAAAGTTTTATCCTTTTTTACATCACTACAAGCTCGCAATTATTACTCTCAGGTGGGTTAATTTTATTTGCATATGGCGGATCAATTCTATTGACTATCAACACAGGCTAAACACACTAGAACTTCATAACCGACCGGTGGATTTCTCGAACTTTGATTTCCACGGTTGAGTAATAGAGGTCGAGTACAATTCCAGAATCTGAAATACGTATTTCCTTAATCAAAGAATTGATCAGATTTCTACCTTCCTGTCGATCAGCATGGGCCCAGTTGACCGGAAACTCCAATATCATCCTTTCTAATCGAGCAATATTGGTATGTGCGGCTTGCTGGTCAGCTAGTATTTGTTCCACTTCTTCTAGCTGTTTCTTAATTGCCTTTTCTCTTTCCAAATATTCGGTGTTCATCATCTCCAGCTGGTCTATAGTAATTTTCTTATCATTATATAAGAAAAACATTTCTTTCATGGACTGCCTTACTTTGGCTAATTCTTTTTTGAGTTGTTTTTCTTGTTCTTGTAGTGCGTTATTGTCAACCAGCATTAAGCTATTTGCTGCTTTGCGGGATTGAAAGATTGTTTCGGGTATTTTAGCCAGTTGGTGTAGTTTCTCAACTATGCTCTTTTCTATTGAGTCAGCGTCAATAATGATACAGTCACATGGAATCACCGAATCGTTACGACCAGGGCAAACATATCGTCGTACTGCATTATCACTCCGGCCGTTATATCTTATGTTAAGGTTTCGGCCACACTTGGGACACTTAATCAAACCAGAGAGTAGGTGTTCAGAGGAAACAGATCGAGATGCGGTTTCAGACCTTCTTTTTAGGATTTTCTGGCAAGTCTCCCACAATTCTATCGGAATAAAGCCTTCGTGTTCTGCATCATACACTTTACCGCCATATTGCAGCTTGCCGATGTAAACAGGGTTTTTGATGATGTTCAAAATTGTATTCTTATGCCAGAATGTATTGTCTGAAGGTGATTTTATCCCTAATCTGAATAACTCATTCCGTATGACATTGGCACCGTATCCCTCGGCAAACATTTCAAAGATCTTTTTGACTACTTCCGAAGTGACAGGATCTACTACAAGCTTCTTGTCTACTGCTTTGTACCCATATGGGACGGTACCGCCGTTCCAGTTGCCCTGGCTGGCGTTGAGATGCATGTTATCGCTTACCTGTTCGCTTATTACTTCTCTTTCGAATTGGGCAAAGTCAACTATAATATTTCTAATCAATCTGCCAACCGGTGTTGATGTGTCGATGTTCTCGGTGACGGAGATTAAATTAACGTTAGCTTTTTCTAGCCTTGTGATATTCTGGTGAAAGTCAACGGTAGAACGAGAAAACCGGGAAAGCTTGTACACTATTATGGAGGAATAAAGATGCAGGGATGACATCATTCTCTGGAACTCAGGCCGGTTAGTATCTTTTCCTGAGTAATCGAGATCTATATAGAAATCGATTCTGTCTTCTGGAATTCCTAGCAGCTTAGCTTGTAAGAGTATTTTTTCTTTTTGGTTTTCCGGTGAAATAGCTTCATCGTTCCTTATTCTAGATACCCGGATATATCCGGCCATTCTTTTCTGTTTCATGGTAAACCTCCAAAAAAAATAAAAGATACGTTTTGAAACAAGATGGTCTACCAAGCTGCGCTACATCCCGACTTGCACTACTTCATTATATGAGATTTTACCCAGGAAGTCAACTATGTAATCGATATCAGCCGGATGCCGTGCCGGCCTTTTCTTTTGAGGATACTTTTAAGAGAGGCCGGTATCCTTGAGTGTTAGCCCTGCGTAACCCGTCATACCTCGTTTATCGGCCTCATCAATTATCAATATTCAATACATAGGAGTGTTTCTTAGGGAATCTGCTTAGGTTAACTTTACTCAAAAATGTTTTCATACTCAATTTCGCGCCGGGCCATACTAGGTGCAAAAGCCAGGAGGGGGTGCGACGGTCATGAAGCGGGAAAAAAGAAAAAAGCAGCTTGACCGGGTGCAAACGGAAAGAATAGGTTCAGCGTCCATGTCCACCATAGAAGGACAACCGGCTTTACGGGATACCGTGGAAACGGCAGCCGGTAAAGATGTATTGAAACCGCCGGAAACAAGGCGTTAACAAAAGCTGCTGCTTGGGCGTTCGGTGTTAATCTGCGGCTGCCGGAAGCCCCATTTGGGAATGGGCGTCTTGCTTTGTTGTTCCTTGTTTCCATGCAGCCTGGCGGTTAACTCCGGACACCCTTTTGTCGACGGCCCGTCACCGGCATGGGCCGGTTTTTATATTTGGGTGGCTAACTGGGCAGCTTCCACTTCCAGGTAGATCTTTTCGGCCAGCACCAGCAGCCTTACTTTAATCCGGTAATGGCGTCCTTCCGCCTCCAAGATCCTGTTTTCCACAATAAAGGGAACGAGACCCGGTTCCAGCTCTTCCAATTTCATACCCATTAAATGCTCAAACAACTCTTTGATCTGCTTCTCCAGGCTGAGCCTGATGGCATCTTCTTCGGGACGGGCCGGTTTGGGTTCCGTGAATGTGATCTTGACGTCGAGGGAGGAAATCACCGCCGGCTGGTGCCTGGACAGGCTTTCCTTGACCTGGGCTAATTCCCGTTCTAAATCACGGATCTGTTCTGCCTGTTCCCGGTTGAGGATGGTCAGGCGGTCGATTTCCTTTCCCGTCAAGAGAGTGATGCAGGAGGAGCCGATCAGCATTCCCAATACCAGCCAAGACAGTTTTTCTAACAGGGATTTATTTAAAAGCAGCAGTGCCATCTATCTTCCACCTGCTAAACCGGTGACTAACCAAAAACCGGTATTAGCGCCGCCAAAAGCGCTAATGATGAAAAGAAGCTGTTTGAGGACGGCGGCTAACTGGCCTTTTAACAGGCCGGATTCCAGTATTTCGATGGTGGTAAAAGTACCGCCGATGGCGGCTACAATGGCCCATATTTTGAGGTCTGCCGCCAGCCCGGCCATGGTTCTGACCGGCGGTTGCCCGGTACACACGGCTGCTAAACTGCCGATGAGGGTTCCCCCTACTTCCACGCCCAGGGCCGTGAAAAAGATTAGTAATGCTTTCTGCCAGAAAGTCATGGGACCACCGCCTTTTCTTGCACTTAGTATATTTATGCCGATATCAAAGCCGCTTATGACCGACTCGGATAGTTCTCAAGAAGGGTTCGGATATTTCCCTGTCGAATTTTTAGCCATCCGACGGTTAAATTATAGTTTTTGGGATGATCGATTATGAGCCATGATTTTGTTCACCTGCATGTTCATACGGAATACAGCTTGCTGGACGGTGCCTGCCGGATTAAACCCTTAGTCCGGGCGGCCGCCGAATTGGGGATGCGGGCTTTGGCCATCACCGATCATGGAGCCATGTACGGGGTGATCGATTTTTACAAGGAGTGTCGCGACGCCGGTATTAAACCCATCATCGGTTGTGAAGTATACTGCGCCGTGAACTCCCGCCATGACCGGGAACCTCATCAAGATAATATCATTTACCACCTGGTCCTTTTGGCCAAGAATATGGAAGGATATCAAAACCTCCTCAAGCTGGTGAGTTTCGCCCACATGGAGGGGTTTTATTACAAACCGCGCATCGATTGGGAATTGTTAGAGAAATACCATGAGGGGTTAATTGCCCTAAGCGGCTGCCTGCAGGGACAAATCCCGCAGTTGATGCTGAACAATCAATACCGGCAGGCCGTCGAACTGGCGGGCCGCTTCCGGGATCTTTTCGGCCGGGAAAACTTCTTTCTGGAGCTGCAAAACCACGGCCTGAGCGAAGAGCAGTATATTAACAGGGATCTCCTCAAATTGAGCCGCGAGCTGGGGATCCCGGCGGTAGCCACTAACGATGTGCATTATATAGAACAAGGCCATGCTTATCACCATGACATCTTGTTGTGCATCCAAACCGGTAAGACTCTGGCCGACGAGAACCGGATGCGTTTTGATAATGATCAGTTTTATTTTAAGTCCAGGCAGCAAATGGAAAAAGCTTTTCCGGGTATACCGGAAGCACTGGACAATACGCTGCTGGTAGCCGAGATGTGCAACCTGGAATTGACCTTTGGGCAGCTCCACCTGCCTGATTACCAGGTGCCGCCGGGTTATGATGTGGATTCTTACCTGGCGCACCTGTGCCGGGAAGGAATTCAGCAGCGTTACAGGGTGATAGATGACCGGATCCGGCAAAGGTTGGAGTACGAGCTGTCGATCATTCGCAAGATGGGATATTCAGGATACTTCTTGATCGTGTGGGATATGATCCACTTTGCCAGGAGCCGGGGCATTTACGTGGGCCCGGGCCGGGGTTCGGCGGCAGGCAGTCTGGTGGCCTACAGTCTAGGGATCACCGATATTGATCCTTTGAAATACGGACTCTTGTTCGAAAGGTTTCTCAACCCGGAACGGGTGACCATGCCGGATATTGATACGGATTTTTGTTTTGAACGCCGGGGTGAGGTAATTGCCTACCTGACCGAAAAATACGGCCAGGACCATGTGGCCCAGATCAACACCTTTGGCACCATGGCGGCGAAGGCTGTCGTCCGTGATGTGGGCAGGGCCATGAATATACCCCTGGCGGAAGTGGATAAACTTGCCAAATTGATCCCTTCGGAGTTGGGTATTTCCCTGGAGCGGGCTCTGGAGACCAGCTTGGAGTTGCGGCAAATGGTGGAGCAAGATGAGCGATACATGCAATTGATGGAAGTGGCCAAGGCCATCGAGGGGATGCCGCGCCATGTTTCCACCCATGCCGCCGGGATCGTCATCGCCAAGGAGCCCCTGGTGAACTACTTGCCCTTGCAAAGAACCACCGACGGGGGCATTGCCACCCAGTTTCCCATGCAGACGGTGGAAGAACTGGGACTACTCAAAATGGATCTTTTGGGATTGCGTACCCTGACGGTCATCGGCGATACAGTCAAGCTGATCAAGGACACGGTAGGGGATGACCTGGATATTCGCAGCATTCCCATGGATGATCCCTTGACTTATGAACTTCTCGGCCGGGGTGATACCATCGGCGTCTTCCAGTTGGAAAGTTCCGGCATGAGAACAATCTTGAAAAACTTGAAGCCGGAACGTTTTGAGGATATCATTGCTCTGGTGGCCTTGTACCGCCCTGGACCCTTGGGCAGTGGGATGGTGGAGGATTTTATTGAGCGCAAGCACGGCAAGAAACCGGTAACGTATATTCACCCTGCTTTGGAACCCATTTTGAAGGATACCTACGGGGTCATCCTCTATCAAGAGCAGGTCATGCAGATCGCCAGCAGCATGGCCGGGTTTTCTTTGGGACAGGCGGATCTTTTACGCCGCGCCATGGGGAAGAAAAAGCCCGAGATTATCGCCGCTCAGAAAGAGACCTTTATCACCGGGGCGGGCGAAAACGGCGTAGATGTCAAAACCGCGGAAGAGATTTTTGATTTGATGGCCTATTTTGCCGGTTACGGCTTTAACAAGTCCCATAGCGCCGCTTATGCCCTGCTGGCCTACCAAACCGCATATTTAAAGGCCCACTACCCGGTGCAGTTCATGGCATCTTTGCTGTCCAGTGTGGTGACCAATTCGGATAAAGTTACGGGCTATATCGAGGAGTGCCGCCGGTTGGGGATTGAGGTATTGCCCCCCGATGTCAATGAAAGCCAGATCACTTTTACTCCTCTCACCGGGCGCATCCGTTTCGGTTTGGCCGCGGTGAAAAATGTCGGCCTGGGCGCCATCGAATCCATTATCAGCGCCCGCCAAGCAGGGCCCTTTCGTTCCCTGGATGATTTTTGTGAAAGGGTTGACCTGCGGGCAGTCAATCGCCGCGTGATTGAAAGCCTCATTGCCGGCGGTGCCTTTACTTCTCTGGGCTTGAAACGCGCCCAACTTTTCATGATGCTGGATGCCGCCCTGGAGCGGGGGCAGAAGGTACAGGAAGACCGCAAGAGAGGGCAGCTGTCCCTGTTTGATTATGATGGGGCCGCGGGTTGGGAGGAAGCAACCCAAGCCCTTTCCCCGCCCGACGTGCCGGAATACCCTCTGCCGAAACTGCTGGCAATGGAAAAGGACAGTTTAGGTTTTTATATTACCGCCCACCCCGTAACTGATTACGAATGGCAGTTTGCCTTGTTGGGCTGCATGCCCATCGCTCATTTGGACGAAACCCAGGATGGGGCGATGGTACAATTAGGAGGCATTATTACCGATTTGAGGAAAACTGTCACCCGCAGGGGAGACAACATGGCCTACTTTACCTTGGAGGATACTTCCGGCAGTATCGAGGTGCTGGTGTTTCCGAAGCATTACTTGCGGTTGGCTTCCCTTTTGGAGCAGGACCGGATCATCTATCTGGCGGGCCGGTTAGTGTACAACGAGGAGGAGCGGAAAGTATTTGCCGAGGAGATGGAGCTTCTCCAGCCGGAAGCTAAATGGCCACCGGATAAGGGACTGGAATTAACAATTACCGGCGATGCAGCGGATCTCCTGGGCCAACTGCAGGGTATCCTAAGCAAGTATCCCGGTGAGACTCCCCTGGTGTTGAAGTTCCTGCCGCAAAAAAAGCGGCTGTATGTGGACCGGCGCAACTGGCCCGGGCTGAGCAAAGAATTGGTATTCGCCCTGGAAAAGCTGTTGGGCAGGGAGAACATAAAACTAATCGGCGGCGGGAAAAAGCATAATCTGCAAGCTGGAACAAAGACTATTTAACAAACATGTGGACGGAAACCCCAGCGAAAAATCTTTGTTTTTGCAGGAATATAATGCCTGGAGTGGAAATTAGCAATAAACATTGTCAAACAAGGAGGACGATGGATGCGTGTCGCAGTTTACCCGGGTACTTTTGACCCGATCACCAATGGACATCTGGATATTCTGGAGAGGGCCGTCCATCTTTTTGACCGGGTCATTGTGGCCATTGCCGTCGAAAACTACAAGGATACACTGTTTAGTTTAGAAGAGAGAAGACAATTGGTGGAATCTGCATGTAAAAACCTGCCGCGGACTGAGGTCCGGGTTTTCGACGGGCTGTTGATGGAATTCGTCGAGGCGGTGGAGGCACGGGCCATCATCAGGGGGTTAAGGGCCGTTTCCGATTTTGAGTATGAAATGCAGATGGCTATGATGAATAAAAGACTCAACAACCAGGTGGAAACCGTATTCCTCATGTCGGCAACTAAATACTCATTTCTAAGTTCCAGCATCATTAAACAGGTGGCTTTGCTGGACGGTTCCGTGAAAGGACTGGTTCCGCAAGAGGTGGAAGAAGCATTGAAACAAAAATACGCTATGCGGGCGGCAGGTAAGGAGGGACGGGAATGGTAGAGCGTTACGTGTGCGAGGACTATGTGGTGATTAAAGCTTTGGAAAACGGAGTCACGGTTTTCGGGTTGACCCGGGGTAAAGATACCAAATTTCACCATACAGAAAAGCTGGACAAAGGAGAAGTGGTCATTGCCCAATTCACCGAGCACACTTCCGCCATTAAAGTGCGCGGTAGAGCCGAAATCTTGACGAAGCACGGCAGGGTCGAATCGGACGGCTAGAAATGTCTTCAAGGGGGATCCGGGAATGTGGACTGTGGTTTACGTCATGTCGAATCGCAGTGATGCGGAAACCATGAAGCAAGCACTGATGGATGAGGGAATTCTCGCCATGTTACGTGCTGCTGGTTCTCCTCAAGGAGGCGAACACGGTCCCGTAGAAATATTGGTACTGGAATCCGAGGCGGAAGAAGCTTCGGAAGTGATTAGCAAGACGCTGTCAACTCTGGGAGGAATATAGTATTGATGAAAAAAATCGGTGTGTTAACCAGTGGGGGCGATGCCCCCGGCATGAATGCCGCCATTCGCGCCGTGGTTAGGATGGGGGCATATTTCTCCGTGGAAGTGGTGGGCATTCGCCGCGGTTTCGCGGGCATGATTGAAAAGGACTTCGTCCCTTTAGGGGTCAGCTCCGTGGCCGATATCATTCACCGTGGCGGTACTATCTTACATACGGCTCGTTCGGAAGCGTTCCTGACCGTAAAGGGCCGGATGAAGGCGCTGCAAAACGCCCGGGAAGAAGGCATTGAAGGTGTGATTGTCATCGGCGGCAACGGTTCCTTCGCGGGGGCCGGGGAACTGGCCAAGTTAGGGCTACCCACCATCGGGGTACCGGCCACCATTGATAACGATATTGGCTGTACAGATTTTACCATCGGTTTTGATACGGCGGTTAATACCGTGATCGATGCCATTAACAGGATCCGGGATACGGCCACTTCCCATGAGCGCATTTTTGTGCTGGAAGTGATGGGCAGGGACTCGGGGCAGATCGCTTTGATGGCCGGCTTGGCCGGGGGTGCGGAGTCGCTGGTTATTCCCGAGGAACCGATTACCATGCAAGAAGTGGTGGACAAAATTCAAAGAGGGTTTCGCCGGGGCAAGAAGCACAGCATCGTTCTGGTAGCGGAAGGTGCAGGCAGTGCTTTGCAGGTGAGCAAAGAAATCGAGGTGCTCTTGGGTTTGGAAACGCGGGTCACTATTCTGGGACATATCCAACGAGGGGGAACCCCCACCGCTTTCGACCGGGCTTTGGCCAGCCGCTTAGGTGGCCGGGCGGTGGAATTGTTGTTGGAAGGAGCCAGCAGCCGGATGGTGGGCCTCGTTGGTTGTCAAATTGTGGACTCTGACTTCGATACTGCCCTGAGCCAAAAAACGAGCATTGATTTGGACGTTTACCGCCTGGCTAACATACTGTCGATGTAGGAGGATTTGCATGCGTCAAACTAAAATTGTCTGCACGATTGGTCCTGCCAGTGAAGATATCTCAACTTTAAAGGAAATGCTGCTGGCCGGCATGAATGTGGCCCGGTTAAATTTTTCCCACGGGAGTCATGCTGAGCACCTGCGCCGCATTAACAATATTAGGCAGGCTTCCTTGGAAACGAAAGTGCCGGTGGCAATCCTGCTGGATACGAAAGGACCGGAAATCCGGATTGGGGACTTTGAAGGGGTCATAACCCTCCAGACGGGGCAGGATTTCATTTTAACGGTCACACCGGGTCCCAGCGGTCCGGGGAAGGTTTTCGTCAACTATCCCGGCCTGCCCCGGGATGTGCAGCCCGGTGACCGGATTTTGATCGACGACGGTCTCATTGGTTTGACAGTCCGAGAAGTCGCCGGCGAAGACATTCATTGTACGGTAGAAAACGGGGGCGAGCTTTCAGGGCGCAAGGGAGTCAATGTGCCCGGAGTTCCCATTAAGCTGCCCTCCGTGACCGATAAAGACATCGAAGACATTCTGTTTGGAATTAAACACCAGGTGGATTTCATTGCTGCTTCTTTCGTCAGGAATGCCGCCGACGTGTTAGAGATCAGGAAGATCCTGGAGCAACATCATTCCCCCATCAAAATCATCGCCAAAATTGAAACACAAGCAGCAGTGGACAATATTGAGGAAATACTGGCAGTAGCCGATGGGATTATGGTGGCCAGGGGGGATCTGGGGGTAGAAATTCCTGCTGAGGAAGTTCCCCTGGTGCAAAAACAGATTATCAGCCAGTGCAACTTCTTGGGCAAGCCGGTGATCACTGCCACGCAAATGCTGGATTCAATGATGAGGAACCCGCGTCCCACCCGGGCGGAGGCTTCCGATGTGGCTAATGCCATTATCGACGGCACCGATGCGGTCATGTTGTCCGGGGAGACCGCTTCCGGGAAATACCCGGTGGAAGCCGTCAAGACCATGGCCAGGATTGCGGAAAAGACGGAAAAAGTAATTTTGGGAGAGAACTATGTACCGGTAACGGAACTGATGGCAGAAAAGACCATCACCGGGGCCATTGGCCACGCTACCTATACCGTGGCGCAAGAACTGGCAGTGGAGGCGATTATTACACCAACCACCTCCGGTTTTACGCCTAGAATGGTAGCGCGCCATCGCCCCCAGGCCCCCATCGTGGCTACCAGTCCCGACCCGGTGGTCTGCCGGCAACTGCTGCTGGTTTGGGGTGTGTACCCGGTCCATACCGAGAAAGCCGAGGGTACTGATGCCATCATCAGTACCGGGGTCAAGGCGGCCTTGGATGCCGGTATTATTAAACTGGGCGACTTGGTCGTCATTACCGCCGGGGTGCCGGCCGGCACGGCCGGGACCACGAACTTGTTAAAAGTGCACGTGGTCGGCGAGGTGGTGGCCAAAGGGCAGGGCATAGGCCGGTCGGTGGTGACAGCCCCGGTACGCCTGTGCAAGACCGCGGCGGAAGCCGTGGATAAGGTGCAGCCCGGCGATGTCTTAGTGACCTACGGCACCGATAAAGACTTTATGCCGGCTATGGAGAAAGCCGGCGCCCTGGTCACGGTGGAAGGGGGGTTAACATCCCACGGGGCCATCGTGGGCCTGAGCTTGGGCGTACCGGTGGTGGTGGGGGTGCGAAATGCCATGGAAGTGTTAAAAGATGGTGAAGTGGTTACCATCGACGGTTCCACCGGGCAAATCTACAAAGGTGTCACCAAGGTCCTTTGAGGAGGTGAGGCCGCAAGGCCGATCCTTCCCTTGTAAAATAGTTTGACTAGCACGAAAATTTTAAAGTCTGTAATGGGAGGAATGTGGTGTTGGTACAGAAAGTGCGAATCACGGATACGACATTAAGGGATGCGCATCAATCGTTGTTGGCCACCAGGATGAAAACAGGGGATATGCTGCCGATAGCGGAAAAAATGGACCGGGTCGGCTTTCACTCGGTGGAAGTTTGGGGTGGCGCCACTTTCGACACCTGTATGCGCTACCTGAATGAAGATCCCTGGGAGCGGCTGGACAACCTGAAGAAAGTGTTTGTGCGGACTCCCCTGCAGATGCTGCTAAGGGGACAGAACCTGCTGGGATACAAGCATTATCCTGACGATGTGGTAGAAGCTTTCGTCAAGAAGGCTGTGGAGCACGGCATCGATATCATCCGCGTTTTTGATGCTCTTAACGATTTGCGGAACCTCCGCAAGGCCATGGATGTGGCCAAGGAACGCGGGGCCCATGTCCAGGGAACCATTTGCTATACCATCAGCCCTGTCCACAATACTGAGTATTACGTAAACAAAGCTCTTGATTTGAAGGCCATGGGGGCCGATTCGATTTGTATAAAAGACATGGCAGGCTTGTTGTCTCCCGTTGCGGCGGCAGAGCTGGTCAAATCTCTTAAGTCAGCAGTAGGCCTGCCGGTACAACTGCACAGTCATTATACCAGCGGCATGGCGGCCATGAGTTACTACAAGGCGGCGGAAGCAGGCGTGGATGTGATTGATACTTGTATCTCTTCTCTGGCTTTGGGTACATCCCAGCCGGCTACGGAATCCATGGTGGCCGCCATGGCAGGGGCGGAGTTTGCCCCGGAGCTGGATCTCAGTCTGTTGGCGGAGATTGCCCAGTATTTTGCTGAAGTACGCAAAAAATACAAGGCCTTTGATGTATCCGCCAATATTGTGGATACGAATGTGCTGCAGTACCAGATTCCGGGAGGCATGATTTCCAATTTCATGTCTCAATTGGCCCAGCAGAATGCTCTGGATAGACTGCCGGATGTGCTGCAAGAAGTCCCCAGGGTCAGAAAGGATCTGGGTTACCCACCGCTGGTAACACCTACCAGTCAGATCGTGGGCACCCAAGCGGTGCTAAATGTCCTGGCCGGGGAGAGGTATAAGATGGTGAGCAGTGAAGTGAAGAGTTACGTGAAAGGTTTCTACGGTCAACCGCCTGCCCCGATTGACCCGGAAATCAAAAAGCTGATTATTGGGGACGAGGAACCGATTACCGTCCGCCCGGCGGACCTGTTGGAACCCCAGCTGCCCCAGGCGAAAGCGGACATCGCTCCCTATATGGAAAAAGAAGAAGATGTGCTGTCTTATGCCCTGTTCCCCATGGTAGCGAAAAAGTTCCTGGAAGAAAGGCTGGCCGGGAAGGTCAAGGTGGACTTTACCATTGCCCAACAGGGGCCCCAGTCCGGCACTGTACCTTATCATCCAGTTTAATGAAATCGCCTGACAAAAAAGCCCTCTTAAAAGAGGGTCTTTTTTGTCAAGTGATGCACATTGCTGGTTGTGTAAGGCGTAATGATAATGTGGTTGCCGCTCAGGAAGGCCTTTTCAGGGTAATCATGGGGTTCATTGTTTTCCGGTGAGCGGGCAATGACATCGCTGATGCGCAGCTGGTCCGGTTGGAGCCGGTAAGCGACAATTACCGCGCCGGTATTTCCGGAGGCGCCGGCATGGGCTACACCCCGCAGGGTACCCAGGACCAGGATGTTGCCGCTGGCTATGACCTCCGCTCCCTGGTTGACGTCGCCTAGAATAGTGACGTGTCCGTCGTAGGTCACGACTTGGCCGGACCGGAGGCTGTGATTAATCAGCAGGCAGTTTTCCGCATCCATAGGAACGCTGTCGAGTTTTTCCGCAGCTTTTTGCTGGGAAAAAGTCCGGGAGTGCATGCCCACGGCTTTGGGCAGCTCAATGTTATCGCACGGCACCAAGCCGAAGGCGCAGCATATTTTTTCCAGCTCTTTCGTTTCCTCTTTCGATATTTTTTGCGCCATTAAGGTGAATTTTGCCCCTTGAAAGAAACCTTTGGCGGAAGTGAATCTATCTGTCAATTTAGCTTTTAAGTCTTCCAAGCTGTAATTAGGGTCAAGAATAATTACCAGTCCGTTCTTGGTCCCTTTAATGCTGACCGCTTCGTGAGGCATAAGCTTTCCTCCCCCGTAACTCGTGTTCAACCTTCACCTGTCCACATCATTGGTGATTACTGTAAATATTTCGAGGATTTTTGTCTTATTCCTTCATAAAGCAGCAAAGTTTTTGCGAAAGAGACGCAGAGCAGGAAATAGTTTCAGAATAGAGAAATAGATCGAAAAATAGGGAAAGGTGTGAAGTATGTGAAAAGGGTAGCTATTGTTAGCGCCGTGCGGACAGCTATCGGCAGCTTTCAAGGCAGCCTTGCTGCAGTTCCCGCTGTAGATTTAGGAGCCATGGCGATCAGGGAGGCTTTGCAAAGGGCCGGCATCCAAGGACAGCTCGTGGATGAAGTGATCATGGGCAATGTACTGCAGGCCGGTCTGGGGCAAAACCCGGCGCGGCAGGCGGCCCTCAAAGCCGGCATACCCGTTGAAGTCAGCGCTATTACCATCAATAAAGTGTGCGGTTCCGGCCTTAAGGCGGTGCTGCTGGCGGCCCAGGCCATTAGAGCCGGTGAGGCGGAAGTGGTGGTGGCCGGTGGGATGGAAAGCATGAGCCTGGCACCCTACGTGTTGACCAAGGCCAGGACGGGCTACCGTATGGGAGACCATCACCTGGTGGACGCTATGATCAAAGACGGCTTGTGGTGTGCCATGACCGATGTGCATATGGGCATCACGGCGGAGAATATTGCGGAGCAGTACGGTATCTCAAGGGAAGAACAAGACCGGTTTGCCCTGGCCAGCCAGCAAAAAGCCTGTCAAGCGATTGTAGCCGGGCGCTTTGCCGAGGAAATCGTCCCCGTGGAAATCCCGCAAAAAAACGGGGTCCCCGTTGTTTTCCAAGTGGATGAACACCCGCGGCCCGGCACTTCTTTGGAAAAACTGGCAGCCCTGCGGCCGGCCTTTAAACTGGGAGGCACGGTGACCGCAGGTAATGCCTCCGGCATCAATGACGGTGCCAGTGCCTTGGTGCTCATGGGGGAAGAAAAGGCGGAAGCATTGGGCATTCAGCCTTTGGCCTATGTGGTGGCGGGAGCTTCGGCCGGCGTAGAACCCTCCATCATGGGTACCGGCCCCATTCCTGCTACTCGCAAGGCATTGGCCAGGGCAGGTTTGGCAGTAAGTGACCTGGATTTGATCGAGGCTAATGAAGCCTTTGCCGCTCAAGCCCTGGCCGTGATGAAGGAATTGGCACTTCCGGAAGAAAAGGTGAATGTGAACGGTGGTGCCATTGCTCTAGGGCATCCCATCGGTGCCAGCGGGGCCAGGATTTTAACCACCCTCCTGTATGAACTCAAGCGACGGGAAGGGCGCTACGGCTTGGCAACCCTGTGCATTGGGGGAGGTCAGGGGGTGGCTTTAGTGGTGGAACGGTCTTCCTAGACCCGGATGAACCCGGCGAGCTATCCCGGAGCAAACAGGATAGCTCGCTTTTTTAGAATGCTGTTAACATGGTATCGTCAATCACTACACGGTTAGTATTATGGGCAGCCGGTTCAAAGGTGAACTGCACCAGCAGGGTTCTTGCAGTAGGGGGAGCGGGGCCTGTTTTCAAGTAATACTGCTGGTAGTGGTTTTCCGGGATGCTGGCCGCTTCGACGGTTAAATCTCCTCGACCCACTTCCAAGCCCTGGTCGTTAAGAAAAATGGCTTCGGCGGTCAAAGCAAAATCCGATACGGCCAGGGGGCCGCCTTCGGTGATTGTGCGGGCATGAAATACCAGGCGGTACCGGTGCCCGGCGGCTACGTTTGGTACTTCCTGGCTGATATAAGCCGGGCGGCAAGGTTTACTGCCCAACTGCAGTGCATACCGGCCTGTGTAAGGAACACTGCTTCTTTGAATATTACTTCCCACCCAGCTTGCCGGTTGGGTGCCGTTGGTCCAATCTTCGAATCCCGAATTGAACAGCAGGTTGCGCGGTGCCCCGGGCTCTGCTGTTGGGGCGGCAGTGGGCTGCTGGATCCGCAAGCGCAAGTCGATGGACTGGTTCTGTAATTCAGCGGCCGTGTTAGAGGCCCTGATGGTGAAGAGCCCTGGTCCCGGTTCAAGGCCCAGTTCATTATTTGCTTCCTGTTCCCAAATTACGCTGAACACCTGGGAATGTCCCGGCGGCAGCTCGCAAACAGACACCGCAGGCAGGAAGACCCTGCCCTTGGACCACCGCCATATTTCCCGTTCATTTTGCAGGACGGCAATATCAAAACGCTGGGAGGTCGGGTAAACCAGCCGGGCAACGACGGGGCTGATATTGGTTTTAATAAACATGATGTGGACGGGTTGTCCCGGAAGATAACTGGGCCGGTCCGTGTACAGGATATACAGGAAACCTTCCTTAACAGCTAAGGCGGCATTGCTCAAATCCACCGGCCAGGGAAAAGGTACGGCTGCCTGTTGGTCAGGCATGTAGTTATATATTCCTTCGTCAGCAGGTGTGGTGTAGGTTTCCCGGTTGTCACCCCGGTAGCCGTCACCCATGGACACGGGTGCCTCCGCAATGCCGATCCGGCGTAGGAACATATATTCTTGCTCGGTGATGCGAAGGATGCTCATCGGGGCTTGATTGCCGGAGCCGCCGTTGTGAAAGAGATGAGGGCGGGGATATAAAGCCACAAAAAAGCCGAATCTAGGTACGGTGAAAATAAACGGCGTGACCAGCCCCGCAAAAAGCTGTTGAAATTGGAATTGATTCGTCACGGTTTCGCATTAACCCCCTTTCAAAATATTTAAATATAATGGGGTTCCGTACCGGGAGGGGTGGCCTGGGTGTAGCCGGTAATCCGGTGATCGTGTCCCTCGCTAAAACTGGTGGTGAGAGAAACAAAATGGGTGTGTTCACCGTTGGGAAGGCTCACCGCCGGTCCGGATAAGCCGTCGTAGAAGTGAAAATGCCCATGGTCATAACTGGTCATACCGTGAATGCGGTGAAAATGGGTATTGCCCCGGAAGATGGGGGGACTTGAGACCCCGGGATGAAGGTGGCAATGACCCGCGTCGCAAGTGGTTAGCCCGTTGTGGACATGGACATGCTGTCTTGTTTGGTTATTGTTCATGTCGGTTTACCTCCGCATAAGCTTTTGCTTACTAATATGCAGGATGAATGGAATATGTTACCAATGAATAGTGTAAGCAGCCCGGGATGGAAAAGAATAAACTTAGAGTAAAATTATCGTAGGCAAATTCCCCAAAAAAATATGGGAAGAGTTAAAAAAACCCTTCCCATACTCACGTCTTTCCTGTATGTTTGTAGTTGCGTATACCAACAAACGAGGTGAGACGTGACATGATCAGTTTACCCATAAAAGACTTAACATTCAAGGACCTAGAACGAA